>JAZOSZ010000165.1:0-9533 GCA_045657365.1 Eubacteriales bacterium | reverse complement strand
CGCGCTGTTTAAAAGGAGGAACTATCCCCCAACTTCCAACGATACCCGAATTTATTACGGTACATCTCGGACCTCCCGACAGTGACGCGGAAAACGTGACCGTACCGTTTTTTGATTACGTAGCGAACGTTGCTTCCAGTGAAATCTATCCCACGTGGCCCGAAAGTGCCATTCGCGCCAATGTCTACGCGCAGGTATCCTACGCGCTCAACCGCATCTATACCGAATATTACCGCGTGCGTGGGTATGATTTCGATATTACGAATTCGACCGCAATCGATCAGTATTTCGTCAACGGACGCGATATTTACGAAAACATCTCCCAGATCGTCGGAGAAATTTTCGACACCTACATCGTCCGACGCGGCAGTATTGAGCCTCTGTTCGCACAGTTCTGCAACGGAACGACGGTTACCTGCCCCGGCCTTTCTCAATGGGGATCTGTCTCTTTAGCCAACGAAGGCTACACGCCCTATGAAATTCTGCAATATTATTACGGTGAGGATATCGACCTCGTCTCTGACGCACCCGTGATGAATATTTCTTCTTCCCTCCCCGATCGCCTGCTCCGTCTTGGTACGGCGGGCGACGACGTACGGCAAATTCAGATCCGTCTGAACCGCATTTCGGACAATTATCCGTCGATCCCAAAAATTGCCATTCCCGACGGCGTTTTTTCCTTTGACACCGAGGACGCGGTCCGACGCTTTCAAGAGGTCTTTTCCCTGCCTGCCGACGGTATCGTGGGAAAATCAACCTGGTATGCCATTCAGTTCATCTACAACGCCGTCAAGCGTCTCAACGAACTGAATTCCGAGGGCATTGAGCTCTCCGAAGTGACGCAACAGTACACCCGCGCACTCTCCGAAGGTGCGGTTGGAACCGAAGTACAAAACGTGCAGTATCTTCTTTCCTATTTGTCGGAATTTTATAATACGATCCCCCCCGTTGCCATAGACGGTGTCTACGGTCCCGCCACCACGGCGGCAGTTTCCGCGTTTCAATCGACCTTCGAGCTTCCCGTGACGGGCGAGGTTGATTTTGATACCTGGGACGTTCTCTACCGTACCTACCTCGGGTTTCTCGAAACGATTCCCTTTCAGTACGTGGAAGGCAACCGCCTGCCCTACCCCGGCATTCCTCTCCGCCTCGGCTCGCAGGACGACTCGGTGCGCGTTCTGCAAGAATACCTGAATTATATCTCACGCGCAATTCCCGAAATTCCCTCGGTGAATCCGACGGGATATTTCGGAGAACAGACGCAAACCGCCGTTCTCGCGTTCCAGCGATATTACGGAATTCCCGAAAGCGGAACGGTTGCCAGCGTCACGTGGAACGCAATTGCCGATCTTTACAGTGATCTTTACAACGGCGCTCGCCTGGGGGAAGGACAGTACCCCGGATACGAGGTCGGACGATAAGGAAGGAGACGCTATGACTTATCCCGATACCCGCTCGACGGCGATCCGAAATCTGCAACGATATCTTCGCCGTCTTTCTTATGAAACGAACGAGATTCTTCCCGTCCCCGTCGACGGAATTTTCGATACGCGCACCGAAGAAGCACTCTCCGAATTTCAGCGCGCCTACGGTCTTCCCGTCACAGGACGCGCCGACCGTGCCACGTGGGAACTGCTTTTCTTGGAATATCGGCGTCTGACAGATGAACAGGATACCGTTGAGAAGGTTGACCTTTTTCCGAAAAATCCGCCGAATTACGAAGCCTCGATCGGTGAGGAAAGCGCCTTCGTGCTTCTTTTGCAGTCCCTTCTCTTTGAGTTGAGCATCCTCTACGATACGCTCCCCGAGTTCACTCTCAGCGGGCAATTTGACGAGCCGACCGCCGAAGCCGTACGCGAATTTCAAAGAGTTCAGGGGCTCCCTATGACGGGACGCGTCAATCGGGCAACCTGGAATCGGATTGCCACCGAATACACAAACTTAGCGAGATAAGATGATTTTCGGGGGATTTTTCATTTTATCCTTGCGTACAATAAGGATAGAACCGTTTGCAGTTTAAAAGCTCTTGCAAATGGCAATACTCCTTCCGAACGAAAAAATTTAAAGAAGGTTTTGAAAAGGCTTATGTCAAACAAATTTACGCAAAAAGCGCAAAACTCCCTCCAACGTGCGATGTCTCTGGCACGGGAAATGGGGCACACCTACATTGGCTCGGAGCATCTTCTGCTCGGTCTTCTGACCGAAGAGCACTCGATTTCGGCGCGTCTTCTTACCGCGAAGGGAGCCGATGCCGAACGACTGAAAAAAACGATCATTGAGATCTCGGGACTTGGCGCTCCCAGCTTCGTTTCTCCTTCGGATATGACGCCACGCGCCCGAAAAATCATTGAGAATGCCGCAAGTGAGTCGTTTCGAAGCGGTGCGCGTTATATCGGGACCGAGCATCTTCTTCTCGCGCTCCTCGAAGAGCGCGACTCGGTGGGCGTCCGTTTGCTCGAAGCCGACGGTATCATTGCCGCTGAGCTCAAAAAGGACGTTTCGCTTTACCTCGGCTGTGCCGCTGAGCAGGAAAAGCGTTCGCCCGAGAAATCAGCCCCCGACGACAAGTTGAAAATCCGAGGGGCGCCCACCCTGAGCACCTACGGCAGAGATCTGACCGAGCAAGCACGGGCAGGGCGCGTCGATCCCGTCATCGGACGCGAGCGTGAAACCGACCGCGTCATTCGGATTCTTTCGCGCCGAACGAAAAATAATCCTTGTCTTCTGGGAGAACCCGGCGTAGGAAAAACCGCCGTCGTCGAGGGACTTGCAATGCGTATTGCCGAAGGAAGCGTCCCCGAATCTCTGCGCAACCGACGCATCGTCACACTCGATATTTCCTCAATGATCGCAGGCGCGAAATATCGGGGAGAATTTGAAGAGCGAATGAAAAAGGTCATGGACGAAGCGGCAAAGAATCCCGATCTTATTCTCTTTATCGACGAGCTCCACGTCATCATCGGTGCAGGTGCCGCCGAGGGAGCGGTCGACGCCGCCAATATCATCAAGCCCGCACTGGCGCGCTCCGAATTACAGATCATCGGTGCGACAACGCTTTCGGAATACCGCGCACACATCGAACGCGATGCCGCCCTGGAGCGGCGTTTTCAATCGGTCACACTGGAAGAACCCTCTGCCGAACAAAGTATTCGTATTCTTCACGGTCTGCGGGAAAAATACGAGACGCATCACAAAATCAAGATCAGTGACGAAGCCATTGATGCCGCCGTACGCCTATCGATCCGCTATATTCCCGACCGCTTTTTGCCCGACAAAGCCATTGACCTGATCGACGAAGCCGCCTCTGCCGTGCGGATTGCCTCATTTTCCCCTGAGGCACCGCTCCGTTCGCTCGAAGAAGAGCTTGCCGCACTGCGCAAGCAAAAGGAAGACGCCGTACTTCGGCAGGCGTTTGAAGAAGCCGCGACGGTACGCGACCGCGAACAAACCGTCCTGCAAAAAATGCAGGATTTACAAGAAGACGAAGCCTCCGACGACGCGATTGCCCTGCCAAGTGTCAAAGCTGCCGACGTTGCCGACGTAGTCACGGCGTGGACGGGAATCCCTCTGCACCGTCTTTTGGAAGACGAAGGACGAAAGCTGCTTTGCCTTGAAGAAACGCTCTCGCGTTCCGTCATCGGGCAAGAATCCGCCACGCGCGAACTCGCCACCGCCATTCGCCGCGGGAGAATGGGACTTGGTGACCCCAGACGTCCGATTGGCTCGTTTATCTTTCTGGGGCAGACGGGCGTGGGAAAAACCGAACTTGCCAAAGCACTTGCCACGGCACTCTTTGGCAGTGAGCGCGCGATCATTCGTCTGGATATGTCGGAATATATGGAAAAGCACAGCGTTTCGCGACTGATCGGAGCGCCACCCGGCTACGTTGGCTACGAAGAAGGCGGTCAACTGACCGAAAAGGTGCGTCGCCGCCCCTATTCGGTCGTTCTCTTTGACGAGATCGAAAAGGCGCATTCAGACGTCTTCAATCTGCTCTTACAGGTACTCGAAGACGGTGTGCTGAGCGATTCACAGGGACGCTCGGTCGATTTCTCGAACACGGTCATTATTATGACCTCAAACTTAGGAACGAACCGAGGAGAAACGCATAAAATTCTCGGTTTTTCGGACGGTGAGACGGGAGAATGGAAAAAACAAGAAGAAGAGATGCTCACCGCGCTCAAGGAGCGCTTCCGCCCCGAATTTCTCAACCGTATCGACGAGGTCATTCTCTTCCGTCCGCTTAGCAAAGAAAACCTTGCCAAAATTGCCGAACAGCTCCTTGACGAGGTTGGAAAGCGCGCCACCGAGCTCGGTGTCACGCTCACCTTTTCCCGCGAGGTTTCCCTGCTTTTGAGTGAAGACGCCTATCGCAAAAAAAGCGGTGCGCGACCTTTGCGGCGCGCGGTCATTCGCAAGATTGAAGATCCCCTTTCTTCAAAGCTTCTTGAGGGAAGCGTCAAGAAAGGCGATTCCCTGCGCGTTGCAGTCTCGGACGGAGAAATCGATTTTCAAAAGGAAACCGCCGCGCTTTCCAACTAACAGTTTCATCAAAATTCGGCAGAGAACTTGCTTCTCTGCCGAATTTGTGTTATAATGAAAAAAACGCTTTCCTCAAAAAGGAGTTTCCCTATGAAAAACGAATACAAAATCACAAAACAAGAAATGATGTCTTGGGCAAAGGAATATCATTTGCACGGAAGAAGAAACATTGTCGGTTTTATTATATTTCTGATTCTCGGAATTGACGGATTATTTCTCATCATCCTCCATTCCCTGACAAAAGACGCCTCTTGGCTGGATTGGTATCTTGCCGCCATATTTTTGATCGTTTCTGTTTATAAACTGTTTTTTGAACGCTTTGTGGTCATGGCAAGGCGTTACAAAATTTATTCTACGATGTACGGCGTGTCCGAATGGATCCGTTCGGCGGAATTTACCGATGACGAAATCATTCTGACGGATCATACCTCGGTCAGTAAATTCAAATACGAAAATATTCAAAAGATCAAAACCAAAGGCAACGTCATTATGATATTTTTCAACGGTAATATCGGACTCCGAATCTACAAGGATGCCTTTGTCGAAGGCTCCTGGGAAGAATTCAAAGAAAAAATCAGTGCCAAGATCCTATAAAAAACGACCCGACAGACGTTTCATCTGTCGGGTCGTTTTTTATATTTTAAAAGTAATAATACGACGCTCCCTTGGAAATTCTTTCGGGCGAGATATGATACTTCTTTGCCACCTGCCACGCATCCTCGTCAGATGCGGGATAATAGACCGTCATACGGCTGCCGCGTTCGCAAAGTGCCTCGCCAAAACGAACCTCGCGTACGGAGGAGATCTCCTCATAGCCGATAAAGTCAGCGACCACCGCAATTTCCGAGTCCACACAGAGCATATCTCCGTCGGCACGAACCCGACACGAAAGAAGATTGCCGCTCGCGGAATAGCTCTCGGGTGCCTCTTTGCCCCCCTCAGCTTCGTAGCGGATCGGAAGCGTGATCTCCGAGGTCGAATATTCTCCGTCCTTTTCGCAAAGCACCGTATATTTGCTCTCTCCCGTCAAAACGTATTTCTGTCCGACACGCTCACAAGCGTCAAAAAGGACGCTTCCCCACGCATCGTGAATCATACAGCCTTCGGGCAAAGAAATCTCTGAAAGCGAAATTCTCTCGCTCTGCGAAAAGCTTCGGCTCTCACAGCGAAGCGCAATCGGCAAACGGTAGTTCTGCGTCTCGCAAAGGCACTCCTGCTCCCCCGAAAAGAGGTCTGCCGTGTAAACGACCTCTCGGTTTTTCATTCCTCGTGCCTCGAGAAGTACCGAAAGATTGCAAAGAATCCGTCCTCCCTCTTCCACCTCGACCAAAAGCTCACTCATCGTTCCCGTTGCACGGCATTCCTCCATTACGTCTGCCCCTTCCAGCTCGACCTCTCCCGAAAGAGGAATGCTTCGCGATAGTACCTCAATGCCACCGTTTTCCCGTACAACAAGCAATTTCAGAAGCACTTCCCCCGAGATGTGAGCAAGCTCGCCGTCGGTGTGTACCTCGTTCACCACAGGCGTCGCGTCGGCAGAAATCACACGGGGATTCTCGCCTGCTCCCGAAAACTCACATTGCAGAGGAATCACCTCGGAAAGTCCACTGCATACCGTCAGATTCCGTGCACACTCCGTGCGACGATAGAGCTGCTCCGAGCGCATCTCTCCCACGGTTCGCTCCTCGAGCAAAAGCTTTCCGTACGCCCGTACCAGCGCACGCAGACGACAGCGAACGCTCATTCTTCGCGGTGAGCTGACGCGCGCCGATACGTTCTCGGGATTGACGTCCGCCCACACGGTCACGCCCGAATTCAGATCAAAATCCGACGCCGCCTCGGCACCAAGCGTCAGATGATACTCCGAAGACATCGGAAAGCTGTAAATTTCGCCGTCCGCACCAACGTAAAGCACCGAATAGTCGACCGTTCCGTTCAGCTCGACCCCCGATCCCCCCACGTATTTGGCAGGGGGCAGAACGGTGGGCGTCACCGAAAGCACGCGGCGGATTTCTGGTTGGTAGTCGGGCAAGGTTACTTCTCCCGAAATTTCGGTATTGCTTCTTCGTTCGAGGATCGGCAACGTCACGTACGTACCGCTCTCCCTTGGTTCTATGGCATCACTGTAATTCATCGCATCTTCTCCTTTTGCATAAGTATTTCGATAAAATTTTATGCGAAAATAATATTAGTTATGACAAGTACGATTTTTGGAGCAATTTCAAAGAAAGTGAAAGCCTTTTCTTGACATTCGGAAAAAATGATGATATAATAAGATGATATACTAAGAGAGGTATGCCCTTTTGGCAGTTGAAAAAGCAAAAAACAATGAAGCAATATTTTATTTCTCAAAATAAAAAGCAATACCGTGCCAATCTGCACTCGCACAGTACGTTATCGGACGGAATGCTTTCCCCCGAAGAATTAAA
This sequence comes from Eubacteriales bacterium, assembly GCA_045657365.1. Lineage (GTDB taxonomy): Bacteria > Bacillota > Clostridia > Oscillospirales > CAG-272 > HGM12713. Next base: position 2,562 of record JAZOSZ010000165.1, on the reverse strand, counting down.
GCGCATTTACCGCGAACACGGCTACTCGATTCTTGCGATCACCGACCACGAGCATCCCAAGAGCCACGCAGCGCTCTCCGAACCCGACTTTCTGATGCTGACGGGTTACGAGGCATATATCCGAACGAATCTGAATGCACAGTTTGACCGTTATGAGCCGGAGGTTCACCTCAATCTCTTCGCGAAAGATCCGCACAACGAAACGATGATCTGTTTCAACGACGTCTACTGCAAATATATCAACGACCCCACCGAGCGCGCCACGCTTCGCCGCGTCGGTTCGGAGCGTCCGAGAGAATACTCGGTCGCCTATGTCAACGAATTCATTCGTACCGCCGTCGCACAGGGGTATCTCGTTTCCTATAACCATCCCGTTTGGTCAATGGAAGACGAAGAGCGTGTTCTTTCTTATGAAAATATTTTCAGTCTGGAAATTCAGAATTACAGCTCCTACCGACAGAACGGTATCGAATATTCGGGCGCACTCTACGACAAAATGCTCCGCCGAAGAAAGAAAGTCTTCTGCCACGCGGGCGACGATAACCACAACAAAGCGCCCCTGACCTGCCCTCGTTCCGACTCGTTCGGCTCGTTCACGATGATCCTCGCGGACGACCTTTCCTACGACTCGGTCATCGAAGCAATGGAGACGGGAGAAATGTACGCCTCGGAAGGACCTCTTCTGCACGAAATTTCGATGGAAGACGGTGTCGTACACATCGAATGCTCCCCCGCGAAGAGAATCATTCTTTACACGGGAAGCAAAGCTCCGAAATTTGCGGTTTCCGAAGGGGGAAAAACGATTTCGTCCGCCGATCTCAAGCTTGATCCCATCGCGCCCTATTTCCGCGTTGCCGTGATCGACGAGGAAGGAAAGATCGCTTCCAGCCGCGGATTTTTCCGTTCCGAATTCCAAGCTTAACCAACACGTTAATTTTCTATGAAAGGGGGAAGACCTATGGTAACGATTACCGACGTTTTACCGCGAAGCCGTGCCGCCAAAGCGGGCATTCACGCGGGGGACGTTCTCGTTTCGATCAACGGTCACGAAATTTCGGACGTGCTCGACTATCGCTTTTACCTGGCTGAGGAAAAACTCACGATTTCGGTATTGCGTGACGGAAAATCGAAGGATTTCCATATCAAAAAGCAAGAATACGACGATATCGGACTTGATTTCGAAACGCCGCTGATGGACAAGAAGCATTCTTGCGAAAACAAATGCGTTTTCTGTTTTATCGATCAGCTCCCGAAGGGTCTTCGTTCTTCGCTCTATTTCAAAGATGACGATTCGCGCCTCTCCTTCCTGCACGGGAACTACGTCACGCTGACCAACCTGCACGACAAGGATATTCAGCGCATTATCGATATGCACATCTCGCCTGTGAACGTCTCGGTGCATACCACGAATCCCGAGCTTCGCGTGAAAATGATGAAAAACAAGCGTTCGGGAGAGGTTCTTTCCTATCTTCAACGCCTTGCCGACGCGGGCATCACGCTCTGCTGTCAGATCGTTCTTTGCAAGGGACTCAATGACGGTGAGGAGCTGACGCGCACAATGCACGATCTTGCCGCGCTTCACCCCGCCATGGATAGTACCTCGATCGTCCCTGCGGGGCTGACGAAATTCCGCGACGGACTTTATCCGCTTGAGCCTTTTACACCCGAAGAGTGTGCCGCGGTGATTGATCAGATCAACGCCTTCGGCGACGCGTGTCTGAACTACTACGGATCGCGTCTTTTCTTCCCTGCCGATGAATTTTATATTCAGGCGGGACGCCCTCTCCCCGACGACGAATTTTACGAATCCTACGCGCAGATTGAAAACGGCGTAGGGATGCTCACCGATCTGAAGACGGGCTTTTATTACGAAATGGAGCACGCCGGGGAATATGCCGAAAAATTCCGCGCACCGCGCGACGTATCGATTGCAACGGGAGAAGCCGCCTATGGGCATCTTCGTGAGCTCTGCGATGAATTGCAGGCGCGCTTTGACGGACTGACTGTCCGCGTCTACCCCATCAAAAACAACTTTTTCGGAGATCAGATCACCGTCGCGGGACTACTGACGGCAAAGGATATGATTGCCCAGCTTTCGGGAAAGAAACTCGGGGAGTGTCTTCTCTTCCCCGCCGCCGCGTTGCGTGCCGAAGGCGACGTCTTTCTGGACGATCTCTCGCCCGAAGATCTTTCCCACGCCCTTGGCGTTCCCGTGCTTCCCGCAAGCGCTGACGCGTGTGACTTCATGGAAAAGATTCTCGGAATCCAATAACCTCACAACCAAAAGAAAGAAGGTATCATTATGGCAAAACCTGTGATTGCAATTGTCGGCAGACCGAACGTCGGCAAGAGCACGCTGTTTAATAAACTCATCGGAGAGCGCCGTTCGATTGTCGAAGACATCCCCGGCGTCACGCGTGACCGTATTTACGGAGAAACCGAATGGTGCGGCAAGCACTTCGTCGTGATCGATACGGGCGGAATCGAGCCCAAAACCGACGATATCATTCTCAAACAGATGCGCTTTCAAGCAGAAATCGCCATCGAAACTGCCGACGTCAT
>JAZOSZ010000164.1:0-2156 GCA_045657365.1 Eubacteriales bacterium | reverse complement strand
TTGTCTTCCTAAGACCGCTTGGCCTCCGACTTGAAATGATACAGCTCATAGCTGTAAATACCGATCGACGGCATTCCCATTCCGCTCGCCATCACCGACACGCGGGCGCCCTCAAAGGTTCCCGTATATCCCTGCACACCGCGGACGTTATTGAAAAGCACCGCATTTTCCAGATAATTTTCCGCCACAAATTTTGCGCGCAGAGGGTCACCCGGCATCAGAACCGTCTTTGCGACGTCCGCGGGGGTGGCGTTGATATGCGGTGTAGGATAGTTCGACATTGTGTTTACCTCACAGAATTAGTTTTTGGGAAGATTCGTGCCTTCCATATAGTAAGAGGCTTCCATATCGGCGACGCAGAGCGAGAAGGCAAGCGGGAACATTTCGAGCGCTTTGCCGACCTGATTTGCGTCTTCGGGGCCTGAAAAGCCCATGTGGTAGCGAATCGCGAAGGCTTCCTCGCGCGAAAGCTTCATAAAGCCCGAGAGAATGTAGACCGATTTTTCGCCGTGTCCGTACGGGAGCGTATCCTCGATCGTATAGTACGGCACGCTCTCCCAGACGCCGTTTTTCTTGACGTTACGCATTTCGGTCTTATAGAAATTCGTCTTACAGATATCGTGCAAGAGCGAGACGATCGCAAGGCTTTCCTCGGAGAAGGTAAAGCCGTATTTGTCGCGGAAGCGCGGACGCTTGACGAAATCACACAGACACTCGTAGACGTTCAGGCTATGTTCAAGGAGCCCTCCCTCGTACGCACCGTGAAAACGGGTACTGGCGGGGGCGGTGAAAAAGTCGGTTTTCTCAAGCAGGTATTCGAGAAACGCTTCACTTCCCTCTCTCCGAATACACGCGCGGTAGATCTCTATGAATTTTTCCTTGTTGTTCATTATTTTATCCTCTTTTATAAAAATAATATATCAATTTATTGTATCATAAAAAAGAGAAAAAATCAACCGCATTTTGGGATTTTGAAAAAAAAGAACACCGCATTTTTTAGCGGTGTTCTTTTTCTTATTTCAGCTTCTCGCAGAATTTTTTGAGGAATTCTTTTTCCGCATCAAAATCCATACACGAAGAATAGATTTTTTCGAGCAGAAGATGATAGCGTCCCGCCTCGCGAAGCGCTTCTTCGGCTTCGGCGACGAGCGACTCGCAAATATGCCGTCCCGCGCGGTATTCGGCTTTGTGGGGAGTCAGCTTCTCGGCGTCGACGAAGCGCTTCATATTCACGCGTCCGTCGGGCTCGCGCTCGGTGTGCTCTCCGAGAACGAAGCAGACCCCCGCCTCGTTCAGAAGCACCGCGTCGGGAAGCTCGGGACTGATCGGCTGATACGACACGCGCATCGCAAGTCCCTTGCGCTCGCCTTCCTGAATCAGTGCTGACAAAAAGAGCGCGCCCGTTCCGAAATAATCGTCGATCACGAAGAGCTTTTTCGCTTCCTCTTCATAGGCGGAAAACCGCACTCTGCCCCGCATTCCGATCGAATCGGCAAGTCCCGCTCTGACCGACGCGCCCGCACCGTCGGGAATGCCCGCAAGCATTCTCCGTGCCGCCGCGCGGAGCTTTTCTTCCTTGACCGAAGGAAGCACGAGCTCGGCGCCCGCCGCCTCGACCTGCATTGCCGCCGAAAGATACCGATATCCCCGACGGTAGGCGTTTGCCTTGAGCGCTCCGTACGCCACGATATCGTTATGTTGGGACGCGAGACGCTCGGCGTCCCAGAATTCTCCGAGATTGACGAGCTCGTCGCGCGTTCCGGGGAGTTCGGCGTCGACAGCGTGCGGCGCCGTGGCGTCGATCAACGCGATCCGTCCGTCAAGCACGATGCCGTCGAGCGAGGCGGGGTCGGACGAGCAACGGTACTCCTCGACCGTCCAGCCGCGCGCCGCCGCAGTTTCCGCGACACCGCGCAAAAAGCTGCTCTTTCCCGTCCCCGGTCCGCCTTTGATGAGATAGCGTTTGGTAATTTCCTTGCCCCCGAATACCGAGGGATAGAAGCTGTAAAATCCGCGTCCCGAATTTGCCGCGGCAAATTTCGGCTCTCTTGGGAATCGTTCATTCATTGTCATCTTCCTCCGACCGTTCTTTTCCTTGCAGTACAATATATGCCGTTCTGTGCCGCAAGGTTCACGACTCAGCGCTCGGTAACGGT
>JAZOSZ010000163.1:0-3306 GCA_045657365.1 Eubacteriales bacterium | reverse complement strand
TCTGCCCCCTCTGCCGCCGCTTCGGTCGCACGAAGAACCGATGTCCGATCAAAAAGATTCAGATCTTCGGTCGCAAGCAAATCCACGTACTTGTGATACAGCTCACAGCTTCCGATAAAATCGTCGTCAGGCGTGGACGGGTTTCCGTCGATGACCTGAATGAGCCCGCAGATTTTTTCAATCTGCAAACTCTCGCGGAGCATATTGATGATCAGGATACGGGCAAGCTGTTCCCGCGAATAGACTCTCTTCTTGGGCGAAGATACAAAGCCGCGCTTGATCCAGTTCTGAACCATATACGGCTCCAGATCGGTCATAATACAAACTTGAGATAACGTAATGCCGCCCGTAGCAAAAATTCCGTCAAACAGCAATCGGGAAGCATCTTTTTTCAAACACGTGACCTCGATGGTCGTTCCGGGAAAGGTTCTTGGCATCTCGTCACCCCCTTTTCTCTTTCTTGGTTACTATGATTATATCATACAGTCACGTGATTGTCAATAGCAAACACTTGATTTTTTCAAAAATATCAAAATACACAATTTAACTTTTTATTTTTAGAGAATTTAAACAAAAAAAGAGCCTCGCCGAAGCGAGACTCTTTTTATAAAAACAATCAGTCAGCCTTCTTGAATTCGAGTGCGCCGATCTTGATGTTGCCGTTTTCCAGCTCTTCAAACGCAACGGTGCTCGACTTCTCTTCGCCGTTCTTGTCCTCAGCGGTAAAGGTGATCTCATCACCGTCGATCTTATACTTGCCTTCCAAGGAATTGTCGGTTACTTTCTGACCGAGAACGAAAACTTCACAAGTAAACTTGTTGCCCTTGAACTCATACGTCGTGTAGGACTTGGTGACTTCCTTGTCGCCCATGTAGTACTCACCCGAGAGCTTCTTGCCACAGCTTGCAAAGGTCAGGCAAAGCGTCAGAACCACCATAACAACTGCCAAAATGCGAATGGATTTTTTCATTTTTCGTTTCCTCCTTAATAATGTAATAAAAAATCCGTATTTTTATTATATCATTTCTGCGCCGATTTGTCAAGTAATTTGGCATTTTTCTTTTTTCGGATTTGCTCCGCAACACAGTTCCCCAAAGCAAAACGCTGGCGAGAATCTTTACCCACGTTTCCGGAAAAAAATCAAAAACATTACGTAGGATGCAATAATAACACACACCCACGGAAGAATCAGCCAAATCGTCAAGCCCTGAAAAAAGGTCAGCTTAATGCGCTCCCACAAGGGATACACTCGCTTGGTTATACCGTACGAGCGGTGGAGCGATACCTCCTCCTGCTCCTCTTCAGCGAGCGAGCCACTTGCCATATTTTGCATGTGCCACCAGCTTGGATTCCAAGCCATGTTCATTCTCCTTTACCGAAGCATCGTTAGGATAAAAACACCCATAAATATTATCCCCCAAAAAATTTGTCAAGCGGTTTTGGGGATTTTTTGAGAATTTCTGTTAATTTTATGTAGGGAGCGCCGCTCTCATCTCGTCCGTGTCATCCTGAGCAAAGCAAACGTCACGGTGTGACGTTTGCGTCGTCGAACCGTGCGTTGGCACGGTGATGGCAACGCCATCAGGATCTCGGACGACACGTCAATGATCGCATTCCTCCGAGATTCTGCCTCGTCCCTCGGCACCTGCCTATGGGCAGGTTCGACTACGCGGAATATTCACAGGATATTCCGCTCCGCTCAGAATGACACGGAGGGGCGAAATTGGCAAAAAAGAAATATGCCGTACTTATTCCTTTACCGAATAATAATAGCTTCCGTCCGTGAGAGTTTCGCATCTGCCGTCGGGCAGAAGAACCGTCGCTTCACACCCCTCGGGTACGGTAAATTCAAAATTCACGCGATCCCCCGCATAGTACCAATGGCTTTCCACTCTGCCGCGCACGGTATCAAGCGCGCACTTGGCAAAGCCAAGACGGCGGATCGGGTGAGGCGTGAGGAGGATTTTTCGATATCCCTCTCCGCCCTCGGCAATTTTGACACCGCAGATCTCACCGTAGATCCAATCCCCCACCGCTCCGTAGCTGTAATGGTTAAAGGAATTCATATCGGTGCTCCAAAAGCTTCCGTCCTCCTTAAGGCTGTTCCAATGCTCCCACATCGTGGTCGCGCCGTGATTGACCGAATAGAGCCACGAGGGATTTTCTTCGTTGAAAAAGAGCCTGTATGCCAAGTCTTCGCGTCCGATCGACGAGAGCACGTGCAAAAGATGCGGCGTACCCAAAAATCCCGTCGACATACGGTTTCCAAAGTCGCGGATCAGCTCACATAGCTTCTCGCCAAGCGCCGCGCGCTCCTCTTCAAGACAAAGTCCAAAGCGAAGGATCAGCACGAGCGAGGTTTGCGTAATCCCCTTGCGAATAAAGTCCGACGGATTCTTTCCCGCCTGTACAACCTCGGTCAAAGGCAACTCCTCCTTGGGCATTCCGTGTTCCATAAAGTAATCGCGGAACGCATTCTTAATTCTCGCGTGAAGATCACGGTATTCACTCATATCGCGCTCGAGCACCTCGCCCGCCTTGACGAGCAATTCGACCGAGTGCGCGTAAAACGCCGTTGCGATCAGATCGTTCGAGGTCGCGCCAACGTAGGTGTCTCCGCCCGCGTCCATTGCCAGCCAATCGCCGTAATGGTAGCCGCCAAGCCAAAGAAATTCCTCGTCGCCCGCGTGTCTCATATATTCCACCCAACGGCGCATCAGCTCAAAATTATCTTCGAGAATTTTCTTATCACCGTAAATCTCGTAGAGCGTCCACGGAACGATGGTAGCCACGTCGCCCCATCCTGCCGAAACTCTTGTCTGATAGCCGTTCTTGAATTTTTCGGGGCAAACGCCCATCACCGCGCCGTTTTCTCTCTGCTCCAAGCGAAGATCGCCAAGCCATTTTTCGAAGAACTTGCGAACGTCAAAGTTAAGCGCGGCAGTACGGCAGAAGACCTGCGTGTCGCCCGTCCAACCAAGTCGCTCATCGCGCTGTGGGCAGTCGGTGGGAATATCGAGGTAGTTGCTCTTCTGTCCCCAAACGATATTATGATAGAGCTGATTGATCTTTGCGTCACCGCAAGCAAAGCGCCCCGTTCTCGTCAGCGCCGACGAAACGGCAACCGAACGGAAGCCGTCAAGATCAACCTCGTCAAACGGATATTCGTCAAGGCGGATGTAGCGATAGCCTTGGAAGGAAAATCTCGGCTTGAAGAGATCCTCCCAGCCACTGCAAATATACCTAACGATATTCTTGGCAGTGCCATAATTTTCTTTATAAAAATTGCCGTCCTTGTCGAGCACA
>JAZOSZ010000162.1:0-2008 GCA_045657365.1 Eubacteriales bacterium | reverse complement strand
ATTCTGCTCGTCCTGTTGCTCGTTCTGCCCACCGTGCTGTCGCTGATCGGTGCGAGAGTCGTTTTTTTACTTGCGGGCGGACTTGCCGAGCTTCTCGGGTGCGAGAGGGAAGCCAGACTTCTTTCGGAGCTTGGAAACGTCTTCGGGTGTCTGCTTGGTGTCTGCGCAATGAGCGGCGTGACGTTTATTCTGGCGCTCACGATCTTCGTGAAAACCACGGTGGCGATCGCGTAAAAGAAATAAAAGGAAGGGAACAAGGAGAAGAAAAATGCGCGAATATCTGAGTAGTCTCGTTGCCGTTACCCTCTTCGGCGGACTCGTTCGGATGCTTGCCCCCGAGGGGAATCTGCAAAAATATCTGCGGCTGACGGTCGGACTTTGTCTGGTTTGTGCGATGATGCAGCCCTTTCTCGGACTTCTCTCCGAAGGAAAGAATTTCCCGTGGGACGAGTGGCTGTCGAGCGAGGAGTACGACACACAGAATTATGATGAAATTTACAATCAAAGTTTGCAAAGCGGAACGAAATCACAAGCGAAAAAGCTGATTACAGAGAAGATATATCAGGCATTTTCGTTCTCTGAGGAAACAGCGAGGGTGGAGGCGTTGTTTTTGTCGGAAAATGAAACGATCTCCTTGCAGGAAATTGTGGTAACGCTCGAAGGGCGCGGCGTCCTCACCGACCCGCGTGAGATCGTTGCCTTTGTCAGAGAAGAATGGAATTGCCCGTGTACGGTCGTCTACGAATGAGTGCCGAAAAATAGGATAAATATGAAATCAATTCTTGATATTATTTGAAGAAGGAAAAAAGAATTATGTCGGAAAATAGAAAAAACGGAAAGAAGGCAAGTCTTGATAAAAAGACGGTTCTTCTGGCGGCGGGGGCGATTCTTGGCGTCCTTCTGCTTCTGCTCGGCAGTACGGCAAACCGCCGTGAGAGTGAGGTCGTGAACAGCGAAGAGAAGGTCACGATGGATCCCGATGCCTACGCCCGAGCGCTCGAAGCGCGGATAGAGGAAATTTGCGCGGGCGTGAGCGGCGCGGGGAAGGTGCGTGCCGCAGTCACGCTCAAAGGGGGATACCGCGCGGTATACGCGACCGACGATAAACAGTCGGTGAGCGGAACGCAGAGCAGTACCGTGCTCGTGGGAAGTGGCTCGTCGGAGGAAGCGATTCTCGTCTGCTATGAAAATCCCGAAATCGCGGGTGTGGGGATTGTGTGTGAGGGGGGCGGTGACGCCGAGGTGCGCGCCCGCATCGTCTCGCTCGTCTCGGCAACCTTTTCGATCGGAATGAATAAAATCTTCGTTGCCGCAGGGGGATGAGAGGATTTTTCTTCCCCCTGTCATAACTCGAACAACCCCCACATAGAAATATAGCGTAGGCTACATCAATCGAAACTCAAAAAACAAAAAGATAGATTCGGAGGAACGAATATGAACACGAAATGGGATACGATGAAAGAAAAGGTCAAGGGATTTTGCGTGAAGGTCGGAAAAAGGAATTTTGTCATTTTCGGCGCGGTATTGCTGATTGCCGCCGCTGTGACGGTCAATCTCGTGATCTTCTCGCAGGCAGACGACGAAGGCTTTGACTATAACCAACCCGCAGGAATGAACCCTGAGGATACGACACAGAAGCCCGAAGATACCGAAAGCTCGGTCGACTCTTATTTTTCGAGCGTACAGGTCAGCCGTCAGAGAAGCCGCGACGAGGCGATTGAAGTGTTGCAGGCAGTCGTCGATAACGCATCTTCGACCGAGGTAGCGAAAAACGAGGCACTTGCCGAGATCAACAAGCTCGCAGGTGTGATGGCGACCGAATCGAATATCGAAACCCTCATTCTTGCCAAAGGCTTTGATGAGTGTGTTGCCGTGCTCAGCGGGGAGAGCGCACGCATCGTCGTTCGCAGTGACGGTCTGACCCCCGCACAGATTTCTCAGATCAATGAGATCGTTTATACCGAAGCAGGAATTCTTCCCGTCGGCGTGACCATTATCGAGCGCTGAG
>JAZOSZ010000161.1:0-4459 GCA_045657365.1 Eubacteriales bacterium | reverse complement strand
GTGTAATTTCGTCGGCAAACTCTCTTTCTTCCACACCGCAACTGTCATAAAGCGCAACGATGGAGTCTAATTTGTGCTTGATTAGTTTGTCTTCCCGCGTACTCGGATCTCGGTATTCGTTTAACAAATTATCAAAATCAGTATAAAAAATGTGGTTCATAATTCCTCCGTATTTGAGTGAAATTTAACTCTGTAAAAGTATTATATCACTTAAATTGTTTTTTGTCAACAAAAATAGTGAAATTTCCACCACAACTTCAATTCCGTCAGATTAAAATTTGGTTTAGGGTTTTCTTTGACTACTGCGATGCAATATTTGATTTCTTACCTTCTTGAATCGGTGCTTGAAGGTATGGCAGAATACTATTCCGCGGATCTGGCTGAAAAGGTATCCCGTGGTATGACCGAAAATGCGCTCAAATGCCGCTTTAACGGTGGCAATATTCCTTTCGGCTATATGATAGACGAGGAACAGCCTTGCACGTATATTTGCCAATCGCAGATATATCGGGGAGTATTCCTACAAGGAAATCGTTGTTCCTAACGCTATCCCTGCCATCGTTTCCAAAGATATTTTTGAAAGGGTTGCCATTCGTATGAAACAAAACAAGCATGCAACGGGCAAGGCGAAAGCTCCCGAACGAAAGAGGAGCGTTCGGTGTTTTTTTCTGGTTTTCTCTTGCAAAAGATGCGTCTTTATGATACAATAAAGATACTGAAAACCAAAGGAGAAAAAATGATGAAAGTTTCCAATATTTCTCAAGACATCACCAAAGAATTACAAGAAACACTTGCCGAGATCGACGACGCAAAAGCAGAGGTACTTGCCGAGAAGATCGTGGGGGCAAAAAGAATTTTTCTGGCGGGTGCAGGTCGTTCGCTTCTGATGGTCAAGTGCTGTGCGATGCGTCTGATGCAGCTTGGCTTTACCGCATACGTGACGGGAGAAACCGTAACTCCCTCGATTACCAAGGACGACCTTCTGATCGTCGTTTCGGGTTCGGGCGAGACGGGAACGATCGTTCTGATGACCAATAAGGCAAAGAAGATCGGTGCCGAGGTTGCCTGCATTACCATTGCTCCCGATTCCTCGGTTGGACGTGCCGCAGATCTCGTCATTCAGATCAACGCCGCTTCCACCAAGCTTGCCGACGGTTCGTCACAGGCGCCTTCGATCCAGCTCGGCGGCGCGCGTTTTGAACTCAGCGTCCTGCTTTTGCTGGAAGGTATCGTGATGGCTGTGGTAGAAAAAGCGGGCATTACCGACCCCAACGTGCTTCTGATGCAGAATCACGCAAATCTCGAATAAACCAAACCCGCTGACGAATCCTCGTCAGCGGTTTTTCTTGACTTTGGGCGGCTTTTTTGATATAATGAAATTGTAAAGTTTTCGTAAAGGAGAGATCGCTTTGAATCCGTCATATTATATACCGATCATCGTTTTATGGATCGTGATATTTCTGTTATATCGCGGTCGCAAGGCGGTCGTCGCGAGAAAAATTATTCAAAAAAGAAACAAAAAGGAGAAGACCGAAATGGTAGAACTTGCAAAGAAATTTATTGGAAAAGAATGTTTGATTTCCGCATTCGATAGCAATCATCAGTTTGAAGGGATCATCAGAGAAGTGACCGATGGGGCGATTTTGGTAGAAAAGAACGGAACGCTCGAAGCCATTAACCTGGATTTTGTCATTCGCATCCGCGAATATCCGAGAAACAAAAACGGCAAGAAAAAATCGGTTGTTTTGGATTAAATATTTGAGGAGAGCCAGATGAAGAAAAAAGGAATTGCGCTATTGACCGCAATGCTTGCGCTTGTTTTGGAGCTTCTGCCCTACGGTGCGGTATGTAATTTTGCCAATCCCGAAGGAGAGCCGTGGCGGAGAACCTATTCCTATTTTGATCTGACGCCGTTTGGCTATGCTAATTTTGCGCCGCTTCTCACGGCGCTTCTGACTTGTGTATTATTGTTGTTGTTGCTTCTTGTGTCGGTGTTGACAAAGAAGCCAATGAAAACGCCGATACGGTCGGTTTCGGTGCTTGCAACATTGCTTTCCTTGGCGCCGCTGCTATTGGGAGTCAGCTTCTTTTCGATCGCGGGGGCGCTGATCTCGCTTGCCTTGCTTGGTGCAAGCACGCTACTGCTTCTTGATCGGTAAAAAGCGAGAAGGAGATTTTCAGAATGAAAAAGAAAATTTTATGTGTTGTTCTTTTTGTGGTATTCTTGGCAGTTTTCTTTCTTCCCATTCCGAGCGGAACGCTCAAAGACGGCGGAACGCGAGTTTATTCGGCGCTGACCTATAAGATCGTCGATTGGAATCGGTTGTATGAGGACGAAACCTTTGACGAAACGAAGGTTTATTTTGGTGCCGACCGTTGGAAAACGGTAGACGAGTTGTTTGCCCAAGAAGAGGAAACGATCGACAAATTCGTTTGCGGTAAAATTGTTGAACGGAATGAAACGTCGGTTGTGATTGCTCCCCTCGAAGGAGAATGGGAGCGGCAGAGCGCCGATCTCATCAGCTTCGGTATTCAAGGCTTCCCAAAGATCGGAGCGAAGGTCGGCAGCATCGTTGAGGTGACTTATCGGGGCGGAGTGATGGAGTCCTACCCCGTGCAGATCCACGCGACGGGTTGGCGTATGGCATCAAGTGAAGGAAAATGAAAAATCAAAGGCCCTCCTCCAAGGAGAGCCTTTTTCATCTGATTACTGAATCGTATATTGCGTACCCTGAGGGGTATCGATGAGCGTGACGCCCTTAGCGGCAAGCTCTGCGCGGATCTCGTCGGCACGAGCGTAATTCTTTGCCTTCTTCGCGGCAATGCGCTCTGCGATCTTTTCTTCGATCTCGCGGACGAAGGGATCGTCGGACACGGTTGCCTTTGCTTCGTCCTCGGCTACCTTTTGCTTTTCTGCCGCTGCCACAAGGTCAAGTCCGAGTACGCGGTCAAAGTCGTTGATCAGGGCAATCTTGGTGGCGGGCGTAGTCTTGAGCTTGAGCGCATCGTAGAGCGCGGTCACAGCAAGCGATGTGTTCAGATCGTTGTCGAGCGCCGATACGAATTTTGCCTTGCCTTCCTCAAAAGCCGCCGCATCAATTTCGCCTGCATCTTCATTCAGAAGCGCGACGATTTTGGCTACCAGCTTCTTATACGCCGTTGCGGCGTTATCGAGATTCTCATAGGAGAAGACGAGCGACTTGCGGTAGTGCGAGCCGAGGCAGAAGAAACGGTATACGAGCGGATCGTAGCCCTTTTCTTCGAGCAGGGAAACGGTCAAAAATTCGCCGCTTGACTTGCTCATCTTTCCGCTGTTGGTGTTGAGGTGGTGAACGTGGAACCAATAGTTGCACCACTTGTGACCTAAAAATGCCTCGCTTTGTGCGATTTCGTTGGTGTGGTGGGGGAAGGCGTTATCGATACCACCGCAGTGAATATCAAGCTTTTCTCCGAGGTGCTTCATACTGATGCAGGAACACTCAATGTGCCAACCGGGATAACCGATGCCCCAAGGGCTGTCCCATTTTAGCTCCTGATCGTCAAACTTGGACTTGGTAAACCAAAGCACGAAGTCTGCTTTGTTTCTCTTGTTGCCGTCCTCTTCGACGCCCTCGCGGACGCCGACCTCAAGGTCTTCTTCCTTGAAATCGTTGAAAACGTAATACTGCTTCAGCTTCGAGGTGTCAAAATAGATGTTTCCGCCCGCTTCATAAGCAAAACCCTTTTCGAGAAGCCCTTCGATGACGTGGATAAATTCGTCGATACAGCCCGTCGCGGGAGCAACAACGTCGGGCGTTTTGATATTCAGCTTGGCACAGTCGGCAAAGAACGCGTCGGTGTAGAATTTTGCGATCTCCATTACCGTCTTCTTTTCGCGCTTTGCTCCTTTGAGCATCTTGTCTTCGCCCGTGTCGGCGTCGCTCGTCAGGTGACCGACGTCGGTGATGTTCATCACGCGCGTGACGTCGTAGCCAACGTAGCGCAAGTATTTTTCCAGAATATCTTCCATAATATAGCTACGGAGATTTCCGATATGCGCGTAGTGATATACCGTAGGTCCGCAGGTGTAAAGGCTGACCTTTCCGGGCTCGTTGGGAATAAATTCATCTCTTTTTCTAGTCAGGGAATTGTAAAGTAACATAGTGATTTTCCTTTTCTTATTTTTTCTTGGATTCTTTGATTTGGCGAAGCTCTTCTTCCAAAGAGGAAAGCTTCTCTTCCAGTCGGCGGAGTTCTTGTGCCACAGGGTCGGGAATGTGGATCTGGTCGAGATCATTTTCGATGCGGACGCCTTCTTTTTTGACGACCTTGGCGGGGATTCCGACCGCAGTACAGTTTTCGGGGATTTCAGTCAATACGACAGCGTTCGCGGCAATCTTTGTGTTACTGCCGATCGTAAAAGGTCCCAGAACTTTGGCACCTGCACCGACAAGCACGTTGTCACCGAGAGTAAAGTCGG
>JAZOSZ010000160.1:0-10589 GCA_045657365.1 Eubacteriales bacterium | reverse complement strand
CAGGTGCTCTTTTGGTTATACTGGTAATATCGCTTTTTTGGTAAAAAACTCCCCCGAATATTTCCTCAAAAAAATAAAAACTTTTTTTAAAAAAGGTATTGACAAAGGTTGCTCGTTGTGATATAATTGATTGCGTTCCGGTGATAAACCCCAGCGATTTGCTGGTGTGGCTCAATGGCAGAGCAGCTGATTTGTAATCAGCAGGTTGATGGTTCGACTCCGTTCACCAGCTCCACGGTTCTGACCACGGAACCGAAATAAGGGGGATTTCCCGAGCGGCCAAAGGGGGCAGACTGTAAATCTGTTGTCACTGACTTCGGTGGTCCGAATCCACCATCCCCCACCAAAACAAAAAGCACTTGCAAAGCAAGTGCTTTTTGTTTTGGTGAACGGATATTCAACGTGGATTCGGAAGGTCGGCGCATCGCGTAGCGGCGCAAAAATGACACGGTGTGTCATTTTTAGACCGTGGACTTGTGCTTTGTTCGCACTTGGGAAGGAACGCGAGATAGCACTTGCAAAGCAAGTGCTTTTTGTTTTGGTGAATGGATATTAAAGAGGATTCGGAAGAGATGCTTTGTACACACTTAAAACGCCACGCAAACAAAAAACAAATTCATTGATTTTTTACAGAAAGTGTGCTATAATAACATTATCGATAAAATACCACCTTTGAACCAAGACTAATATTATGAAAACAAAAACAAAAAGACAAAAACATTTTATTGAAATCAAATCCAGTCTGATTCCCTGCCTTCTCCTCTCCGCTTTTGCGGGAGCAGTGACGGGGGGACTGATCTTTCTCTTCAAAAACGCGGCGTCTGCCGTCATCGCCCTCTCCGAAGGAATCTATTCCTACGTGCGGCAACATCTGCTATTTCTCCCGCTTCTGCTTCTTTTGGCGGCAGGAATTGCCCTGCTTTCCGCTTTCATTTTGAAACACTCTTCCTCTTGTCGAGGCGGAGGTATTCCGACGACGATTGCCATTTTGCGCGGACTGATTCCCTTTCATTGGGTTCGCAGTATCGTTTATCTCTTCCCCGCGGCACTTCTTACCTATCTTGGCGGTGTTCCTTTGGGAAATGAGGGTCCCAGCGTACAAATGGGTACTGCCGTCGGTCGCGGAACGATTCGGATTCTGGGCAAGAAAAACTTGGCGCTTGATCCTTTCATTATGACGGGCGGTGCCAGCGCAGGCTTTGCCGCCGCCACGGGAGCCCCACTGAGCGGCATCGTGTTCGCTTTTGAGGAAACGCACCGCCGTTTTTCTCCAATGATGTTTATTTCCATTGCTACCGCGACACTGACCAGCCACGCTACCATGCGAATTCTGTGTCATTTCTTTGGCATCAGCCCCCTTCTCTTTGACGTATCTTTCTCCCAAGTGCTCCCGATGAAATATCTTTGGACTACCCTTCTTGTCGGTGCGCTTTGCGCAATTTTTGCGATTGTTTTTACGAAGGTTTATCGGATCGTCTTCCGCATTGCCCAGAAAAAAGTAAAGAGCATTCCTCTTTGGATCAAATTTATTCTCGTGTTCATTCTGGTTGCCATCACCGGTATCATCAGCGCGGACTTTCTCGGTTCGGGACACGATATGACCGAAGAGCTTCTCCACGGAAACGGCGTATGGTATTGGATTCTTCTCTGTCTTCTGTTGAAAGCACTGCTTCTGATCCTCGCCAATAACGTCGGCATCACGGGCGGACTTTTCGTTCCTTACCTCAGCTTTGGTGCGATGATCGGTGCGATCTCTGCCAAGCTTCTCATCGCACTTGACCTTCTCCCCTCGGAATATTATATCATCTTGGTCATCACGGGAATGGCAGCGTTTCTGAGTGCCGCATCGCGTACGCCGCTGACCGCCCTTGTATTCTCGGTGGAAATTCTTTGTGCGCTTACCAATCTTCTTCCCATTGCCGTAGGTGTTCTCTTTTCCTATCTCGTAATGGAAGTTCTGCACATGCAGGATTTCACCGCCACGATCATTCACACGAAGGTAGAGCGCCTGCATCAAGGAAACAAGCCCATCGTCGTCGAAGCGGCATTGACCGTCGCACCCGACTCGTTTATTACGGGAAAAGAAATCCCCGAAATTCTCTGGCCCCCAACCTGTATGGTCTTGTCCATTACGAAAAAGAATCCCAAAGTCATTGAAATTGCGGAAGGAGACGTCATTCATCTGTATTACCAAACCTACAATAACGCTGAAACACTCTCTCATCTGGAAGCGATCGTGGGAAAGCAAACGAATCCCGAGCTGACCTTCCACCGTCAAGAAAAAAGCGACGTCATTCCCGATATGGAATAAAATCACAAAAAGGACAGAGAAAAAATCTCTGTCCTTTTTCACTCGCTACCGTATATTACACTTTTCAGGTGTACGATCAAGCTATCATTTCATTTTTCATTAGTCGTAGGTATATTCATAGTCGGGGAATGCCTTCCACTCTTCTGTGTCAACAAGAATATCGATAATTTCCATCATCATTGCCGCATATCGTCGTGCCGCGGGGGTCAATCCCGGTATGTCTTCAAGATAAGCGAACTCTACCTGCTTTGCCGTAATTGTTTTTACAAAATCACCCGCTCGAAGTGTAATGCTGTAAGTCTCGTATGGATCAGAGCCGGCAAAGTAGGAGCCCCCCAAAACAGCGGGATAATTTTCAAGTCCCACCTCGCGAATTAAGGAGTAAATCGATGATAACTCCTCTTTAGACATCAAGTATGTTCCCTCGTAAAGTTCTGGGTTCGTAGCATCCGTAGTTTTTACAAGTTTGCCTGTTTTGCTATCATAAGAAGCATTACCAAACGCTCCAAAATTTATAGAAAAAGTAAAATTTTCAGGCATTTCTTCGGGTAATGGTTGAGGCATCGATTCCGGGAAATTAATTTGTTCTCCTTGATCTTCTAGACATTTATCCAAAATTCTGCATACCTTTTCAGATTTACACCAATAGTCAAACGCCTTTATTAAATCAATTCGATACTCCTTTTTGTCCTGCTTTACGGTAATGATGCGATGGTACCCATCGTCATCAAGATTCTCTCTTCGATCGGGATCATATTGCACTTCCATCTCAAGCAGCGCTGCCATAAGTTCTTGAATCTTAATGTCGTATCCGATGGTAAATTCATACACCGTCGCATCCCCAAGCAAATACTCCACATTAATGGACGTCGTTTCATCCGATGCCATCGACGAGTATTCTTCGATTTCTATTAATTTGGTTGCAGTGTGAGAATTTTTTTGATCGCAAGAGGTTGCGAGCAAAACAAAGAAAAGGCATAAAAGAATCATCATAAAAATTTTTCGTAGTTGTCCCAAAACGTGTCTTTTCATTTCATTCCCCCTTTATGGAAATAAAAATAGCAAGGCGACCGATCCCCTTGCTACGTCCGAAAATGTGATACTTCTTTTCACTTTGTAAATTGTAAGCACCCGTATTATCACAAATCGTTCGTATCGGTCAAGATAATATTTTGCTTGTATTTTTATTATAGCAAAAACCTTTATAGTTGTCAAGATGATAAAAAATCCTCACGGAATCTTCCGTAAGGATTTTTACGTTTATTTCTCAGAAAGCCATTCTTTTGCCTTGTCGGCTGATAGTCTTTTGATGTTTTCCGTCGGATAAGGAGAATCTTCTCCGCCGTTGACGTACAAGAAATATTTTCCGTCGAGGGTCTTGTAGAGCGTTTCCTCGTATCCCGCAGGATCACCGAAAAATCCACTTGTACGCTGCTCCACCATTTCCGCGGTTGCGGTATCGTATTCCACTTTGCAAATGATCTTTTTCATCGGTTCCTTTCCTTTCTTTTCATCTTTTTCGGTACGTACGTAGTATATCATAAACCGAAAAGAAAGACAAGGGACTTCACCGAAAAATCATCCAACTTTCATCTTCCAATTTTCTTCATTTTTCGCAGATTCAAGAAGATATATGCCAAAAGCAAAAGGGCAACCGTCCCTGTCAGAACGGCAAGCATCACAAAAAGAGGAACTCTTATCTCAAAGAAATAGAGATGACAGTCGATCGCGTCACGCATCCCGTCCACGACCCCCGAAGGAATTCCCTCTGCCTCCATTTCGGCAAATGCCCCGCGCAACGCGTGGTTGCGGAGCAAGGACGTTCCGTAAGTCCCCGGCAAAAACGAGATCACCGTCTGCAATCCGTCGCCAAATTGAGAAATCGGCATATACGCGCCGCAAAGAAATCCGTAGCCAGAGCTGACGATCGAGCCGACCGCCGAGATCTGTCCTTGTGTTGAAAGGAAGAAATTGATCACGCTTGAGAGTGCCGTTCCGAACATTGACAGCAAAAAGATATCAAGAATCAGCCAAAGTACGTCGGCAACCGAAAGATACCAACCAACGACGGCAAGATAAGCCAAGCAAATCGCCGCTGCTGCAAAGCAGATCAGCAGAGTGCAAATCAGCGAGGCAACGTAATACGCGATCGAGAGCGTGGACGCCTTGACGGGAGAAATCGTAAGATCTCTCCGCGAGCCGTTGGCTTTATCCTGCACCATCAGCATATTGGAGCAGAAGGCAACCGTCACGCAGGAAACCGCAAGAATCGAGGAAACGAGCTGTCCGCCCACGCAGGCACTCATCAACTTGTCGGACACCTCAAAACCGCCAAGTCCCATCCGAAAGCTATCCTCGTATACGTTGCCAAGAAAGGTCACGTATAAAACAAGCAAAATAACGGGGGTGATCAAGGATACGAAAAACATTCCCTTATCCTTAAAAAAGAGCTTGACGTTTCGTTTGATCAAAGCAAGTAACGTTCTCATTTTCCGTCCTCTCCTTTCAGGCTTTTTCCCGTAGCGGCAAGAAATACGTCGTCCATCGTTCCTTTGAGAATCTCGTAATCCAAGAACAGCTCGGGATTCTTCAAAATCAGTTCGGTAGCCGCCGCGGTGCTGGGCACTGCCAGACGGTAGCCGCCACTGATCGGTTCAAACGGTACACCAAGAGCGCTGACCTCTGCTTCCGATGCGCTGTAAAGAAGAATAAAGTCTCCCGCATACGCTTTTTTCAACGCCAAGGGGGAACCCTCGGCAATCAACGATCCTTGTTCCAAAATCACGACGTGATCCGCTTCTGCCGCCTCTTCCATATAATGCGTTGTCAGAAAAACCGTCGTTTTCTCACTTCTCCGCAAATTGTCAATCACGTGCCAGAGAAGCTTTCTCGTCTGAGGATCAAGTCCCGTCGTCGGCTCGTCAAGAATCAGAATTTTCGGGGAATGGAGAAGCGCTCTGGCAATATCAATACGACGGCGCTGACCGCCCGAAAGCTTTCCTACGGTTCGTTTGAGCAAAGACTCAAAGTCCAAAAGCCTTGAAAGTTCAGAAAGACGCTTCTCAAACGCCTCTCCGCAAATGCCGTACAGCGCCGCACGGGATGCGAGATTGTCGCGCACCGAAAGAGGGGCGTCGAGTGCCGAGCTTTGAAAAACCACTCCGATTTTTTCCTTGATTCCCGCAAGATTTTCGTCAAGATTGATACCGTCGATCACTACGCGTCCACGATCCTTCGCGAGCTGTCCGCAAAGAATATGGATCGTCGTACTTTTTCCTGCGCCGTTTTCCCCCAGAAAAGCAAAAAACTCGCCTTCTCTGACCGAAAAGCTCAGATCACGAACTGCCTGTACCTCTCCGAAGGATTTGTACAGTCCCTCAATTTCAATGATTGTTTTCATTGGAATAAACCTCCTCTGCGTAGCGCACTGCTTCCATTGCGTCCTTTGCGTAGCGATCGGCTCCGATCGCGTCGGCGTATTCACGAGTCAGTACCGCGCCGCCGACTACGATTTTACAGGTCGGAAGCACTTTCTTGAGTTTTTGAATCGTTTTTTCCATCGCAGGTACGGTCGTTGTCATCAAAGCACTCAGACCAACCAGCTTTACGTTCAGCCGCACGGCTTCCGAAACGATCACCTCGGGCGAAACATCCTTGCCGAGATCGTTCACGGAAAAGCCGTAATTTTCAAGAAGAAGCTTGACGATATTCTTTCCGATATCGTGAATATCTCCCTCGACGGTCGCGAGAACCACTCTTCCCTTCGTTCCCTCTTCCGTAGAAGGCATCGCGCGCTTGATCTCCTCAAACGCCGCTTTTGCCGCCTCGGCGCTCATCAGAAGCTGAGGCAGGTAGACCGTTTTCTTTTCAAAGCCGACACCGACGACGTCGAGTGCGGGAATAACTTCATCCTGCACGATCTGCAACGGTGCAATCTCTGAAAGAAGTCCACGCGTCAGTATTGCCGCCTGTTCCTTGCGTCCCTGAATGATCGCACTCTGCAACTCCGAGCGGCTCAGCGACGAAGCGTCTGCCGTTACGCTCACCTCGACCGACTGCGTCTGCGCAAACGACGGGGCCACCGTCAAATAATCGGCAAAATTCTCGTCCAATCCGCAAAGCGCGCGGTAGCTGTAATAGGTTTTCATCATCTCAGCGGAAAAAGGATTCATAATTGCCGCCGACAGACCTTCTCCCAGCGCTAAGGCAAAGAACGTACCGTTGATCAAGTCTCTGGCGGGCAAGCCGAAGGAGACGTTGGAAACGCCGAGTGAGGTATGGCACGAAAGCTCTTCACGGATTCGTCGAATCGCGCGCAGAGTTTCCTTCGCTGCATTGGGGTCGGCACTGACCGTCATTGCCAGCGGATCGAAAATCAGATCCTTTTCCGAAAGACCGTATTCCTTTGCGGTCGCAAGAATTTTTTTGGCAATTGCCAAACGACCTTCGGCAGTTTCGGGAATGCCTGCTTCATCAAGCGTCAGAGCTACCACGAGTCCGCCGTATTTCTTTACGAGCGGAAAGACGGCGTCCATACTATCCCGCTTACCGTTGACCGAATTGATCATTGCTTTTCCGTTATAACGGCGCATTGCCGCTTCCATTGCCACAGGATCTGCCGTATCGATCTGCAAGGGCAGGTCGATGACCGCTTGCAGTTCCGAGATTGCCCTCGTGAGCATTTCCTTCTCGTCAATTTCGGGAAGTCCTACGTTGACATCAAGAATCTTCGCGCCCTTTTCCTCTTGTGCGATTCCCTCACTCAAAAGATAATCAATTTCGCGGTTTCTCAGCGCTTCCTTGAGACGCTTTTTTCCCGTGGGATTAATCCTCTCCCCAATCAGAATCGGCTCGTTGCCGAAAATCACCGCGTGAGTATACGACGAAACTACCGTCAGATGCTTCCATTCAATCGGCTTGGGAGAAAGCTCTTTCGTTGCCGATACGGCTGCCGCAATATAGGCGGGAGTCGTTCCGCAACAGCCACCCACCAAGCGAACGCCTGCCCGTACGAGCTCCGAGGTCGCTTCGGCAAACTCCTCGGGCATCACGTCGTACACGGTTTTTCCGTCCACTGCCTTAGGGAGTCCCGCATTTGGCTTAAGAAGCACGGGAATCGACGCATAGCGAAGATATTCTCTGACAACGTCGGCAAGAGCACGCGGACCGAGGGAGCAGTTGACGCCAATGGCGTCCGCGCCCATTCCCTCGAGCAATGCCACCATCGCGCAAGGATCGGCACCCGTCATCAGTTTTCCGTCAGCGCCGTACGCGTTGGACACAAAGACAGGAAGATCGGAATTTTCCTTTGCGGCAAGAAGTGCCGCCTTGGTTTCAAGGCTATCGTTCATCGTTTCAATAAAAATCAGATCGACACCGTATTTGACGCCGAGCCGTACCGTTTCGGCAAACACCGACACCGCCTCTTCAAAATCAAGATCACCGTAGGGCTTGAGCATCCGTCCCGTCGGACCGATATCCAGCGCGACAAAGGTCGGGTGATTGACGCCCATCTGTGCCGCACGTACGTTTTCCACCGCCGCACGAACGATTTCTTCGAGTTCCTCGGCGGAAAATTTCAATCGGTTTGCTCCGAAGGTGTTGGTACTGACGATATTGCTTCCCGCGTCAAAATAGGCGCGGTGAATCCGACGAATCACCTCGGAATGCGAAAGATTCCAACGCTCGGGAAGCTCGCCCGCACGAAGTCCCTCGGCTTGCAGGAGGGTTCCCATTCCGCCATCCAGATAGACGATATTCTCTTTCAAATAACTTAAAACGTTCATAAAAAATCCTTTTATTTTCGATCTTCCCTGCCAATCAGTGCCGTGACCGATTTTGAGGGAGAAAGCAAGAGCGATTGATTCAGACTCAGACCGATGCGCCTCGGACAGTCAAGTAAGGAAAAAATATTCTTTTGCACGTCCAAGGGAAGATCGCCGTATCCCGGACTAAACCGCGGACGAAAACGGCTATCTTTTTCGTTTTCGGAAATTTCTTTACAAAAAAGATCGCAAAGTGCTTCAATCCGTTCGGCGCCAATGGCTTGAAACAAGAGTGCTTTCGTCGGCGACGTCAACGCATAACGTGCAATCAGACGGTCGGGCGCAAGTCCCAGCGTTGCCGCAAAGACGATACCGGAAGAACAGCCTGACAGATTTTTTCTCAGATCGCGCGACTCGGTAATAAGAAATCCGAGGTCCAAACGCTCTTCACGCTCGGTAAGCGAAAACTCACTGTAGCAAACCGAATAGGTCAGCTGACCTTCGATCTCCCGTAAGCATTCCGAAAGAATCGGCTCGATCTCGGCAGACTCCCCTCGCATTCCCGCATAGCGCAAAATCTCGTTACGGCGCACGGGGGGCGCGCCATATTGCCGTACAAATACTCCCTGCGTATTCATCACGATCATCCTAAAATATCCGACAAATTCTGTAGAATTGCCGCCGCAACGTCGGGTTTATTCATCGAATAGACGTGAACGTTCGTAATTCCGTTGGCAAACAGATCGATGATCTGATCGGTCGCGTAGGCAATGCCTGCCTGCTTCATTGCCGCAGGCGTCGTTCCGAATTTATCGACGATTGACTTGAAGCGCTGAGGCATAAACGAACCCGAAAGCTTCATCGCGCGCTCGACCTGATTTCCGTTGGTAATCGGCATTACTCCGGGAATGATCGGAACGACGATGCCCGCTTCTCTGATCTTATAGAGAAAATTATAAAGCAGATTGTTGTCAAAAAACATCTGCGTCGTCAGAAAATCACAGCCTGCTTCCACTTTTTCCTTCAGATAGCGGATATCTTCCTTCTGGTTGGCACTTTCGGGATGAATTTCGGGATAACACGCGCCGCCAATACAAAAATCCGCACCGCTTTCGCGAAGCTCCCGAATCAGATCTACGGCGTGGCGGTACGCCCATCCTGTGCGGTCGCTCGCGGCAAGCTCAGGCGTCAGATCTCCGCGAAGCGCCATCACGTTTTCAATGCCCGCCACACGAATCTCGGCAATCTTTTCTCCCACCGTTTCACGCGTGGAAGAGACGCAAGTCAGATGCGCCAACGTCGGTACGCCATACTTCGCCTTGATGTTTTTGGCAATTTCCAGCGTATATTGACTGGTTCCGCCCCCTGCACCGTAGGTCACGCTCATAAACGAGGGATGTAGCTTGGCAATCTCCTCGGTAGCAAAACGAACACTCTCAAAATTCGTATCGGTTTTCGGGGGGAATACCTCAAAAGAGAGGGACAGTTCTTCTCGTTGCAATAATTCCGTTAATTTCATAAGCACCTCTATATGATATCAAAATGATATCACTTTTTATTTTCGTTGTCAAGTAGTTTTTTCAAATTTTTTCAAAATTTTCTCGCATATCCGCAACGGCGGCAGAGTCCTTCCACCGCACAGCGACGGGAAAAGCCTTCCCGTATGGCGTTGGCACGCGAAGAAGATAAAATTTCATTCAAGGGCGTCTCAAAAATATTTCCCAGGAAAAGCTCTCCCTCGGAATCCAGACAGCACGGAACGACGCTTCCGTCGGATAAAATACCGAAATGATCGTCCAGCGCATAGCAAAAAACCTCTTCGTCCCCCTCGTCCGCCTCTCGGTCAGGCCACGAAAAGCGTTCGCCCCATTCGATATGAAGCTTGTCACGAATGCGGATACCGCGCGTATTCTCTGCCCACTCGCCGTCCGAAAAACGCTCTTTCAAAAAGGAAAGAATTGTTTCGTTTCTGCCTTCATCAAAGCCGCGATTCCAAAGCCTTAACACAACGATCGTTCCCTGACTTGCGGCGTCATCGGCAAAGTCTGAAATTTCGGTCAGATATCGAAGAAACGACTCGTCACTTCCCTCTTCAAAGCTATGCACCGAAAGATTGAGCTTATAGAGCGGGGACGCGAGAAGCTCCCGACTTCGCTTGGCAAGAAGCGTACCGTTGGTCGTAATCACCGAACGAAATCCCCTCTCGTTCGCCAAGCGCAGAAAAAGCGGAAGCTCGGGGTGCGTCAGCGGCTCGCCCATCAGATGATAATAGAGATACGAGGTATGGGGAGCGATTTCCGAAAGAATATGTGAAAACTCTTCCACCGTCATTCGGCGAGGCTTCCGCGAATGACCGTGACAAAATGAGCACTGCATATTACAAAGATTCGTGATTTCCACGTAAACACGCGAATACATTTTCTTCGTTTTTCTCCTAAAAAAATATTTTTCCAAATACAGTATATCACAAACCGAGCAAAAAAGCAAGTCCGACACTCGCCGTTCGGCGAGTG
>JAZOSZ010000159.1:0-2409 GCA_045657365.1 Eubacteriales bacterium | reverse complement strand
CGTACCGAAAAGCACGCCTACGTTGTTCTTCGCGTTGAGGATAATACCGTGGCAGAGGCTGTGCTCACGGGGGCTGGCTTCAAGATGATTTCCGAAGCCGATATTAATAAGCTTTGAGTTTGGTAGTGTAGAATGATTCGACGGGCAAAAGAAAAAGATATTCCCAAGATTTTGGATCTTTTGTTGCAGGTTTGTCTCGTACATCATCATGGCAGACCCGACGTTTTTAAGATTGGAACGAAGTATTCCGAGGAAGAACTGAGGGTGCTTTTGAAGGACGAAACCCGCCCGATTCTTGTTTCGGTGGACGAAAAAGACGAGGTCGAGGGATATTGCTTCTGTATGTTTCAGAAGCATCGGGATAGCTCGGTACTGACCGATATCAAGACGCTGTATATCGACGATCTTTGCGTGGACGAAACGTTGCGCGGAAAGCGCATCGGAAAGTCGCTCTACGAAGCGGCGGTGGCACTTGCCAGAGAAAGCGGTTGCTATAACCTGACGCTCAACGTGTGGAGCTGCAATCCGTCGGCAATGAGATTTTATGAGGCACAGGGGCTTGTACCGCAGAAGATCGGAATGGAAATGATATTGTAATTGTAAAAGAAAGTCTGACAGAGGGTTCTGTCAGACTTTCTTTTTAATACGTTAACGCGAACGTATTCTCGTCGGAATATTCGATTTCTTCCGTGAAGATGCTTGCCAGAGTGGCAAATTCCTGCAACGATTCTGCATTCTCGGTAACGAGCAAAGAGGCAAAGAGCCGCTCACAAAACAGGCAGAAGGTAAGGCGTTTGCAAAAATCGTCGTGATTGACCGCTTCGGTACAATGGCGGTAGATAAAATATACCAGAAAACGGTTCAGCGCTTCGTCGTTTCCCTTGGGGCGATGCGTTGAGGAATACGTCATAAAGAGCTTTTTGTGCTCGGGATTTAGATATTCCAAGGAGTCGATCCGTTTCAACCATTGGTTGTCATTTCCTGCATCGATGCCGTATTTACGGTAAATTCTGTCAAGCACGGCAGAATAGTCGGTCGACGGATCCTGCAGGAGTGCGTAGAGCTTGCTCCGCTCCGCGCGTCCGTCAAATTCAACGTCGTCCGCTTCGGCGTCAACTTCGCCGATCTCTTCCAGCACGGTACCGTCCGACGAAGAGAGAATGAGCCTTGCCGCCTCGGGGCAGGACATTCCGATGCCAACCTCGCAAGCGTCGGTATAATTATAGAATCTCGGGTGTTCACGGCAAATGTCGCAAAGATAGTCCTCGCCCAAGTTTGTGATAATGTTGCAAAGCCCGCGCTCGTTCAGATGAGGACAGCGGTCGTGATCGCAAAGCTGAAAGTGAGGCGTTCCTTCCATAGAAATACTGTTCGTAATGACAGCGCCGTAGCCGTCTTGCAAACGGTTGTATTTTTCAAGGGTTTGCTTGTCAATGTCGATTTCCCACCCGATGCAACAGCTATGCTCGCATCGGTCGGCAATACATCGGAATTTTTTGTAATATTTCGGAGCGTAAAGCGTCATAGTCATTCCTTGGGTATATCAAATATTTGAGGATATTATATCATGTCTACTATATTTTGTGAAATCGAAAAACGAGAAATGAACTCACGAATTTGTTGATTTTGCTGTGTTGATAGAGGCGATCAGCATTCTGCGGATAGAACCGCAATCGTGCAACACACTTTTTGCAACATCTTCTGAAATGATATTTGCCTTTTGCGCGATCTCGATCCAATATTCTGTTTCGTAACACTCTTTGAGAGATATCTGTAATTTGACAACGAAATCCGCTTTACTATGGGCATATTTGGCTTCTCTGATATTTGCGCCGATACTTGTACCGCTTCTTTCAAGTTGATTGGCTAAAGAATAATGGCCTTTAATGCCGTCTGTCAAATTCAAAATTTTGACCGCAAATTCCGTTGACATATCTGCAAGTTTGTTTTCTGCCATAGTTATCACCTCTTTGTGTTTATTATAACACAAGTGAAAGAAAAAGTCAATGAAATCGTGCGTTGCACGATGAAATCCGAGCAAGCTCGGATGAAATCTTCGGCGTACCGCCTCAGATGAAATTAAATCCGTCCTCTCTCCCCGCGAAGCGGGATTTCATCACGAAGTGATTTCATCCCACGTTAGTGGGATTTATCCCGTCCGCAAGGACGGATTTAGTTGAAAAAAGCCATTCGCGTAAGCGAATGGCTTTTTTCTTGGCAGGGGCAGGAGGATTCGAACCCGCGACCCACGGTTTTGGAGACCGGTACTCTACCAGCTGAGCTATACCCCTGTGTCATTTGACCGTATCATTATATCACAACTTTTTTTATTTTGCAATACTTTTTTGAAATTTCTTTGATTATTTTTTCAGGGGCTTCCTTCGAAGCCCCTTTTTCGGTTTTTATTTC
>JAZOSZ010000158.1:0-3159 GCA_045657365.1 Eubacteriales bacterium | reverse complement strand
AATCTTTCCTCTCCCAAGATTCACACAATCCACGCCGCGGCGTGGTCGGAAAACACGACCCTCTCATTTGCCGATACGGGCAACCGAAACGCAGGTGCGTTTGCGCTCGGGAAGCAGATCGAGGTCGAGGCAAAATCACTGGATTCGGTGCTCTGCGGCGCCCCCGTCGACTATATCAAATACGACGTGGAAGGTGCCGAGCGCGAAGCCATTCTCGGCTCGCAGCAAACAATTTGCGAACACCACCCGCGACTTCTCATTTCGATCTACCACCGAAGTGAAGACCTTTTTTCCCTGCCTCTGCTGATTCACGAAACATTTCCCGACTACCAATTTACGTTCCGCAGAACGCCCTACGTCCCCGCGTGGGATCTCAACCTCAACTGTTGGTAGAACAAAAACCATTGACTTTTTCCCAAAGCGAGAGTATAATAAATCTATACCCAGCTTCTTGAAAGGAGAATCTTATGAAAAAATTACTTTTTGTATTTCTTGCGCTCTTAATCGTCACGAGTATGCTTCTGACCTCGTGTGACAGCGGTGTCCCCGTGAAGCAGGAGGATCCGCCCCTGGAAGACAAAGCACCGTCGAACGACGACAACAAGGAAAACAATGACCAGAATAAGGATCAAAACACCGATCAGAACAATGATCAAAACAATGATCAAAACAACGATCAAAACAACGATCAAAACAATGTTCAAAACAATGATCAGAACAACAACCAGAACAATGATCAGAACAACAACCAAAACGGTGGAACGACCGACGAAGAGGTGGACGGTGATGACAGTGTTCTTCCCGATAATAACACCGACGGGAACGGCAACTCCACCGATGACAATCAGGGGGATGCTACCGTCGACGGAACGATTCCCGAAGGCTATTCGGAGTTCGTCAACTACAACCTTTCGTTCGCTTATCCTTCCACTTGGGTGGCAAACGGTGAAGCGCCCGCAAGAGCCATTATCTTCAACGACGGAGCACTGATCTTACAGTCGGGGCCCAAAACCGATATGTTCAGCACGATGACGGTCGAAATCTTCAAGCGAGATTATGCCGACGATATCCCCGGCATCATCGACGCTGAGGTCATTCGTCAGACGAATGCTCACGGCTTGGAAATTACGGGCATTACTTATACGCAGACCTTGGAAGAAAGCACCTCGTACGTGATCTGGTTTGCCGTCACGATCGACCAGTCCACGCATCTTCTGTCGCTGACGATGGATCATCAGGACGACGCTCTGCCTACCGCGATCTTCGGCTCAATCAAGGCGGTCGAGGGCGGTGAGAACGTAGGCAACGGTTCGACAGGAACCGTTTCTCCCAATCCCGAGTCGGGCAATACGGGAACTCGACCCAATCCGGATCAGGGTAACACGAACCCCCTGCCCCTGCCTGATCATAACGACCATCAGGACCGTCCCGCAGACGAAAATCTTCGTTACGCAACGCTTGGCGATCTCCGCTTCACCTATCCCGCATCGTTTGGTGAATGGGACGGTAGCTGTTTTATGGTGGATTCCGCGACGGGAAGCAATCTGAACGTCACCTCGGGAATGGAAGCCTATCTTTACCCCGATATGGATGCCGCAAGTTTTCAGGAATCGGTCGCTGCGATCTATATCGAAATGGGCGCTACGATTTCGGATCCGACAATTTATAAGGAGCAAAACGAAAACGGGATTCTCATCAATCACGTAATCTTTTCCTTCACCTTAATGGATGTATCGATCAAGCAGCACGTTTACGGATTCGAGCTGAACGGAACCCCCTATGCCGTTGTTCTGACGCTTTCCACGGAAGATGATGACCTCGAAGCGCTGATCACAAAATCGATTGAAAACATCAATCCGTCGGAAGACCCGGGAGAACCCGATACGAATATTTCGACCACCTACGAATCCTTCGACACCTATAATCTCCGCTTTGCTTATCCCGCAAACTGGACCGCAGATACGGAATACCTCTACTTTGAGGGACCGATGAACGTCACTCTGTCCGTAACCACGGGTCATCAAACCGAGGAATTCAGCTCGATGACCGCACAAGAATTTGAATCGAAAATGTCTGCCGCGCTGGATGGAGCCACGCTTGCCGACGTTGTCGTAGAGCATTTTGTCAATGACAACGGTCTGAGTGTTTCCAAAATGTCCTATACGGTGACGATATACGGTGTTTCTTTGCAGCAAGTCATTCTGTCCACTACCATTGATCAGACGACGCACGCGCTTATATTGCAGGGTCTCCCCGACATCGTTGCTCCCCTGATTGACACGATTGCCAACTCCTTGGAAGCAATTCCAAACGCCGATAACTACGTCGGTGAAAACGTTTGGTGATCATCCAACAAAAAACAAAGAAAACCACGCGATCGCGTGGTTTTCTTGATACAAAAAACGGGATTGCATCAGCAATCCCGTTTATTGTTCATTGAGTCGCAAAAGCTACAATTACTTGTACTTTCTCTTGCGAGCGGCTTCCGACTTCTTCTTGCGCTTCACGCTGGGCTTCTCGTAGTGTTCTCTCTTGCGAAGCTCGGTGAGGACGCCGGAACGAGCCATTGCTCTCTTAAAGCGGCGAAGTGCGCTGTCCAAGGACTCGCCTTCTTTCACTCTGATTTCTGCCATTTTCTGTTTTCCCTCCCTCCGCTATTGCCAGAGACAATGAAATCGAATAATATTATACACGATTTTCGCTTGCTTGTCAAGAGTTTTTTTCAAGTTTGCAAAAATTTTCGCTCGTCTTATTTGACAACGATATTGACGATCTTATTGGGAACGACGATTTCCTTGACGATCATCTTTCCTTCGATCGCCGAAGCGACCTTTTCGTCCGCCTTGGCAATGGCGAGAACTTCGTCCTTGGGAAGGTCTACGGGAATCGAAATCTTTCCTCTGACCTTACCGTTGATCTGAACAACGACCTCGACCTCGTCGTCTGCCGTCTTTGCCTCATCGTAGGTGGGCCAAGGCTCGTATGCGATGGTATTGTCGTGTCCGAGAATCTCCCAAAGCTCCTCTCCGATGTGCGGGCAGATGCAGGAGAGCATCTTGACAAGTCCCTCGGCATACGCCTTGGGGCACTTGCCCTCTTTATACATTGCATTCACGAAGATCATCATCTGCGAGATGGCGGTGTTAAAGCCAAGCGACT
>JAZOSZ010000157.1:0-3124 GCA_045657365.1 Eubacteriales bacterium | reverse complement strand
AGGTCGGTAAATCGGGAATCCCGACAACCGAAATAGTCGTTCGTTTT
Source organism: Eubacteriales bacterium (assembly GCA_045657365.1). GTDB lineage: Bacteria > Bacillota > Clostridia > Oscillospirales > CAG-272 > HGM12713. The sequence continues at coordinate 3,077 of JAZOSZ010000157.1, read as the reverse complement.
ATTTTCATAATAAATCTGCATTCGTCGCTCCTTCTCAATATTTATCGTTCAAATACTCTCTTTATATTATCTTACCACAAGATTTGTCCTTTTTCAAGAGTTCATAAACATTTTTTGTGTTTTTTCTTCATATCTTAAAAAGAAATCACAAAGAATTTTTTGGGGGTATGTTTGAAGAAAACAATGGAAAAACTAACCTTACGAATCAAAAGAATTGCTGTTCTGTTGGTCTGCCTCTGTCTGTGTTTGAGCGGTTGTGCCAAAAGCCGTTCTCTCCCCGACTATCGCGCCTCAGCTTTTGGCGTCGAGATCGTTTATTCCACACCGCACACCAAGCTTGTTGCTACCGCCGAAGTCTCTGCGCCGCGCGCAGAAGAAACCATTCCGCGAGACGTAACGCTGACCCTTTCCTCGCCCAAAGCCTTACAAGGTTTGATGCTTCAGAGAACCGACGGAAAAATTTCTCTCAATTACGAAGGAATCCTCACCGAAAGTGATGCTACGGGACTGCTTCGATGCGTCGATCTTCTTCTCACGGAAGGCAGAATCAAGGTAGGAAATCCATGCCAACGGAACGGCACTACGTTACTGTATGCCGAAATTCAAAACGATAAGGATACACAAATCTATGAACTCTACCTTACACCACATACGGGAATCCCACAGGAACTGGTGGTTGCCGAGGAAACCATCCAAATCAGAAAATTTCAGATCTTCCCCGAGTGAGGCTGTCGTATGAAATTCCTTTTTCTGATTTCCTCTCTCGACCGAGGGGGCGCGGAAACGCATCTCGTGACACTTGCCGCGAATTTCGCGCGAAACGGTCATTCGGTCACCGTCTTCTCGTCGGGAGGCGAGCTGGCAAAACAGCTCGCCTCCTTGGGAATTCAACACGAAAAGGCTCCGCTGAATTCCCACGCACCACTCTCACTTCTTCGTTCTTATTTTGCTCTCAAAAAACAGCTTCGTTCTCAAGCCTACGACCTAATTCACGCCCATTCACGGATTGCCGCCTTTCTCGTTGCCCGATTGGCAAAAAAGTGCAACATTCCTTTAATCACGACGGTACACGCCAGATTTCGCGTCGCTCCCCTGCTTCGCCGCTATTCGCGTTGGGGCACTTATACGATCGCCGTCTCCGAAGATTTAAAACAGTATCTTTGCGAGCATTACGCCTGCACCTCGGAACGAATTTCGGTCATTCCCAACGGCATCGATCTCGATCATTTTCGTCCCTCTCTTCCCCCCACTGACGAAAGAAAGCGGCTTGTATATCTGAGCCGTTTGGACGAGGATTGTTCCGAAATCGCATTTTTGCTTTGCCGAATGGCACCGACACTGCGTGCGCGCTATCCTGAGATCGAACTTGTGATCGGCGGTGGCGGAGCTTCCCTTCATAAACTCACCCTGCTTGCCGATCGGATCAATCAACCCTATGAAAGACCGCTGATTCTTGTGGTTGGACACTGTTCAGATCCCAAAGAGCTGTATTTGCGCGCTGATTGTGTCCTTGGCGCGTCGCGCGTAGCTCTCGAAGCCGCCGCGTGCGGTATTCCTGTCATTCTCGGCGGAAACGAAGGCTTTCTCGGTCTGCTTCGTCCCGAAAAATTTTCAACCGCCGCCCTCACCAATTTTTGTTGTCGCGGTACGAGGAAACCAAATGCCGAGCTTTTACGTGCCGCAATTGACGAATTCTTTTCCATAGATTCGGAAGAACGAAACCGTATGGTTTCTCTGATTTCCGAAAAAATCCAAGAGCATTATTCCATTGACACCGTTGCCAAACAAACGCTTTCCGTCTACCGTCGTGTTTGTGCCGAATCACTCACGCTTCGTGATGGGGGACTTCTTTTCTGCGGTTATTACGGAGACGGAAACACGGGCGATCACGCGCTTCTTCGTGCGGCAATCCGACGTTCCAAACAAGAATATCCCGAGCTTCCCCGCTCGGCGCTGAGCGCCCACGGAAGAAAAGACGAAGCGCTCTTTGGGGTGCGCTGTATCTCTCGGTGGCGTTTTTTTCTTCTGCTCCGAACGATTCGACGCGCAAAGCTGCTCGTTTTCGGCGGTGGAACACTCCTACAGGATCGGACAAGCTTTCGTTCGCTCTGCTACTATGTTTTTCTGCTTCGCTATGCCGCACGGCACGGTGTCCCCGCCGAGCTTTGGGGGAACGGTCTATGTCAACCGCGCACGCGTTTGGCGAGATTCCTGATGTACCGCGCCCTTTGCGATCTCCGAAGAATCGGTCTGCGTGATCGCTGTTCCTATTCCCTTGCCACCGAGCTTTGTCCAAGCGAACGGCACGAACGAATTTTTTTGGAATCCGATCTTGCCGCGAAGACGCCTCCTGCCGATGCGCGTCGAATCCTTTTTCTGTTACAGCGCTATCATCTGCTTCTGCCCGACGGCAGCATCCGACCTTTCACTATCATTGCCCCGCGCGGAAAAGAAGAAAAAGGTCAGCGTCATATCTTTTTGTGGTGGCTTCGCCGTCAGATTCCCCACGGCTTTTCTCCACTCTTTGTCCCCCTCTTTCCGAAAGAAGACGCTCTTCTTTGCGAAGAGCTTGCGATCGAGTTTGGTGGCAAGCTTCTGAGAGGACTCTCCGAGCGCGATCTCGTAGGGCTGATGCAAAAGAGCGAGCTTGTGGCAAGTATGCGATTGCACGGCTTGATCTTTGCCAAAAGTGCAGGAGTTCCCTTTATCGGCTTTGGAGACGACCCGAAGATCGAAGCCTTTTGTCGGGAACACGGCGGACGCTATTGGACCGACGTTCTTTCCGAATAAAACAAAAAAGACGGCTACGATTTCTCGTAACCGTCTTTTTGGGTGAAGACTTAGTCAGCGTATACGCTAACCTGCTTCTTATCCTTGGTCTTCTGCTCAAACTTAACCTTACCGTCAATCAGCGCGAACAGAGTATCGTCCTTACCGATTCCCACGTTGTTACCGGGGTGAATCGAAGTACCTCTCTGTCTTACGATGATGTTACCGGCAAGAACAGCCTGTCCGTCAGCCTTCTTTACGCCAAGACGCTTGGACTCACTGTCACGTCCGTTCTTGGTAGAACCGAC
>JAZOSZ010000156.1:0-3786 GCA_045657365.1 Eubacteriales bacterium | reverse complement strand
GAGAAATCGTTCTTTGTTTTTGAAAAAGATCTTTCCCGTCGGCAACGGAAGCGTAAAGGAGCATTTGGGATTTTGTCGGAATTTGATAAAGACGAAAGAGATGGGAGAGAGTACCGAACGCGAAAAGAAGATGTCGTCGGTAAAGATCGCGCAGTCGCCCGCCTCGAAGATCGTTTCGATGCCGTCAATGTTCAAACGAAAGCTCCCTTCCTTTAAGTAGAGCAGGGCATAGGTGGGGTGACGCCCCTCGGTAATATCAAATTGTTTTCGGTGCGCCATCTTGCTTTCTATAAATTCAAAGGGTTTTTCCATTGTTTTTTGTCCTTTTTATTGTTGGATTTTATAAATAATATTTTATCATATTATATGGATTTTGTAAAGAGGGTTTGCTATAATAAAGAAAAACAAACAAATTTAAGGAGATAAAATGATGGAAACGATGACGCTTTCGGTTGGAAAACATTACTACTGTGACGTACTTGTCGTCGGAGGCGGTCCTGCGGGCGTGACGGCGGCAATCGCGGCGGCAAGAGAGGGGGCTGACGTGCTCCTCATTGAGCAGGGTGGATTTTGCGGCGGTATGGCAACCCGCGGTCTTGTCGGTCCGTTTATGACCTGCTACGATGCCGAGGGCAAGGAAATGATCATTCGCGGTCTTTTTGAGGAGATCATCGACCGTATGGTGGAGCGCGGTTTTGCCATTCATCCCTCGAAGGTGATGGGCGGTACGGCATATACCTCGTGGATCAAGATCGGACACGATCACGTTACCCCCTTTGAGGCAGAGGGGTTAAAAATCGTGCTTGACGAGATGTTGACCGAGGCGGGTGTGCGCGTGCTTTATCACACCGATTTTCTTGAACCGATCGTCGAGGGCAACAGCGTCAAGGGCGGTCTGTTCCATTCGAAAAGCGGTGTCGGCGCGGCAAATGCCAAGGTCGTCATCGATGCTACGGGCGACGGTGACGTTGCTTTCCGTGCGGGAGCTTCGTACGAGATGGGCAACGAGGACCTCGGTCTCGTTCAGCCCGCTACGATGTTCTTCCGCATCAGCGGCGTCGATTCGGCGGCGGCAGAGGCGGACATTCAGGCAAATCTTCATAACTTCTACCGTAAGGATGGTGTCAACTACCGTTCCTTCCATTGGCGCGTTTCCGAGGCAAAGGAAAACGGCGATTGGTCGCTCAAGCGTGTCAGCATCGGCCTTTTCAAGATGCCCAAGGACGACGAGTGGTGTGTCAATACTTCGCGCATTATGGGCGTTGATTCGACCGATGCCGAGAGTGTCACGAATGCAGAGATCGAGGGACGCCGTCAGGCAGACGAGATCTTCCGTTTTCTCAAAAAATACGTTCCCGGTTGCGAAAAAGCAACGATCAAATCGACGGCGTCGCATCTCGGAATCCGTGAGAGCCGTCATATTCTCGGAGAATATCGGCTCCGCGCCGACGATCTGCTCGCGGCAAAGGTACCCGAGGACCGCATCTTCGTTGCGGCAAACTCGGTCGACGTTCACGGACGCTTCGGACCGACAAGCAACGAGTACGTTCCGATCGAGGGAAGCTATTACGGCGTGCCCTACCGCAGTCTTCTTCCCAAGGAGCTTGACGGACTGCTTCTTGCAGGTCGCTGTGTGAGTGCCGATTCGACGGCAGCGGGAGCAATCCGTGTGATGCCCCCCTGCATGGCAATGGGTCAGGCGGCGGGGATCGCCGCGGCAATGGCGGCAGAGCAGGGCGTGAGCGTAAAAGCCATTGAAGTGAGTGAATTACAGAAGCGTCTCGTTGCCAAGGGAGCATATCTCGGAGAGGTCAGATGAAACAGATTACATTAAGTATTCGGAAAGAATACGACTGCGACGTGCTCGTGGTCGGCGGCGGTGTGAGTGGAATTGCGGCGGCAGTGTCATCGGCACGCGGCGGCGCGAGCGTCATTCTCTGCGAGAACGGCGGAATGCTCGGCGGCACGGCAACGAAGGGACTTGTCGGTCCGTTTATGACTTGTTACGATAAGAACGCCGAAACGCAGATTATTCGCGGTTTTTTCTCGGAGTTCGTCGATCGAATGGTCGCCGAGGGCGGCGCGATCGCGCCGAGCGAATGCCTTCGCGGCGGTGAAAGCATCAATGGCTATCGTCCGCTCGGACACAAGGGAGTGACCCCCTTTTCGACCGAGAGCTTCAAGCGCGTCGCCGACGCGCTTTGCGTTGAGGCGGGTGTTCGTCTTTTGTTCCACACCACGCTGGTCGCAGCTGAATGCGAGGGCGACGTTATTACTTGCGCTTACGTTGCGAACGGTGAAGGCGTGGATCGGATTACGGCAAGGGTTTTTATTGATACGACGGGATGCGCGTCGCTTGCTGCCAAGGCGGGGGCCGAGACCTTCCGCGACGTTGTGCAGGTCAATTCGACCTTCTTTACGGTGACGGGCGTCAACAAGGAAGCGCTGGATAAGCATATGTCAGCGCATACCGAAATGCGCAAACGATATTTTATGGACGAGATCGAGGAAGCCAAGCGACGCGGAGAATTTGACAGCGGAACGCAAAAGCTGAGAATTTTCGAAGGACTCGATGGGGTCTGGACGGCGAATATGGCTCAGCTCAACGTCTCGATCAACGAGCTTGATCCCGAAGAGATGACCGATGCGGAAATAGCTCAGCGAAAGCAGATCGCACAAATCATTCGGTTTCTTAAAAAACATATCGTCGGACTGGAAAATATCCAACTTTGTGAAACGGCTTCCGAACTCGGTGTCCGCGAGAGCCGACGAATGCTCGGTAAGACGTTTTTGCGCGGTGAGGACATTGCCGAGAGCCGCTTTGCTGACGAACAAATTGCGGTTTGCGCCAATTCGGTGGATATTCACCGCGAAAGCTGGGGAGAATATCAAACGTATTCTTCGAATAAAAATTATTATATTCCGCTTTCCTGCTTGGTTTCTAAGAATCGGCGAAATCTCCTTGCGGCAGGGAAGTGCCTTTCGGCGGATACCTACGCCTTTTCCGCCGTCCGTGTTATGCCCCCGTGTTTTGCGATGGGCGAGGCGGTCGGAATTCTTTCGGCGCTTTCCGTCAAGAGAGACTGCTCGCCGTGGGACGTTCCCACCTCTGACGTGCAACGAAAGATTCTCGAAAATGGCGGGTACCTGGAACTTTGATTGCAAAAACCTCAGTTTGATTTTTTCAAATTGAGGTTTTTTGTTCAAAAAATGAATTTTTTAAAACAAAAACTTGCAATTTTATCGTTAAAACAACGATAATTATGAACAAACTGTAACCTTTACGCAAAACCCCTTGCAATTTTTGCCAAAATCCGATAGAATATACAATGGGCAAAGATAGGACTTCCGCAGGGGTGCGAACGCTTGCGGTTCCCGATTTTCACTGTCAAAAATATTATAATAATAAATGAGGAGAAAAAACATGACCAACAACAAGTACGTTCTTAGCTGGATCGATGAGATGGCAGCGATGACCAAACCCGACAAGATCGTATGGATCGACGGCTCCGAGGAGCAGGCAGAGGCTCTGCGTGCAGAGGCTTGCTCGACGGGCGAAATGATCAAGCTCAACCAAGAGCTTCTTCCCAACTGCTACCTGCACAGAACCGCTGTCAACGACGTAGCGCGTGTAGAGGGCAGAACCTTTATCTGTACCTCCAAGAAAGAGGATGCAGGTAACATCAATAACTGGATGGCACCCGCGGAGTGCTACGAGAAGCTCTCCAAGCTGTACCGTGGCTCGATGAAGGGCAGAACGATGTACGTCATTCCTTACTCGATGAG
>JAZOSZ010000155.1:0-3574 GCA_045657365.1 Eubacteriales bacterium | reverse complement strand
CCATCGCAGGACGTATGCCTTACTTGTTTGGAAAGGATTTACAATGAAAGCAACTGTATTTGAACTCAAACGCTTTGCCGTCCACGACGGTGACGGCATTCGCACCACCGTCTTTTTCAAGGGTTGTCCTTTGCGCTGCGTGTGGTGCCACAATCCCGAGGGGTTGACCGCCACGCCGCAAGTCGCCTTTTATGAGCACAAGTGCATCGGTTGCGGCAAGTGTCAAAAGGACGATTTTACCCCCGACGCTTGTCTTGGTGAAGCGCGCGTGCTCTACGGCAAGGAGATGACCGTGGACGAGCTGCTCCCCCTCTTGCTTGAAGACAAAGACTTTTATGAAAGCTCGGGCGGCGGTGTCACGCTCTCGGGCGGAGAGTGCCTTGTGCAAGCCGAGTTCTGCGCTGAACTGCTCCGTCGCCTCAAAGAAGAAGGAATTCAAACCGCCGTCGATACCTGCGGCTTTGTTCCGAGAGAGGCGCTTGACAAGGTACTTCCCTATACCGACACCTTTCTCTATGACCTCAAGGCATACGATGAGGACGCGCATATCAGATGCACCGAGCGCTCCAATCAGCAAATCCTCGAAAACCTCAAATATCTTGACGAGCAAGGAAAGACGATCGAGATCCGTATTCCCTACGTTCCCGATTATAATGACGGTGAGATTGAAAAGATTGCGCATTTTCTCAAAGGGTTCAAGCATATTGTGAGAATCCGCGTTCTTCCCTATCACAACTACGCAGGCTCAAAATACAAAGCGCTCGGTATGGAGCATCATCTCCCCGAGCGACTTCCCACCGACGAGGAAATCAAACAAGCCAAAGAGCTTCTTCACTCCGTCACGGGCTTCGATTGCCAGTAAGAAATAAAAAAGCAATACCCCGATCGGGGTATTGCTTTTTTGCTTCCAATCACTCCTTGGGAATGATCGGATAGAGCTGAATTGTATTGCCTCCGTCCACCACAAGCTCGGCGCCCGTCGTGTTTCTTGCGTGTGCGGCAAAATAGAAGACGGCATCGGCAATGTCCTCGCCCACGGCAACGTCACCGATCGGTGTAAATCGCGACGGAACGTCGCGATAGAAGTCGGGATTTTTCTCCCAACGGTCGGTTTTGATCATACCGGGAAGAACGGCGTTGACGCGAATGTTGTATTTTCCGAGATCGAGTGCCAAGGCTCTCATCAGTCCGAGCTGACCGCCCTTCGACGCCACGTACGCGACGCGGTCGGGAATGGCGCGGTAAGCGGTGTTGGAATTGACGAATACGATATTGCCGCCACCCTGCTTTTTCATTCGCTTTGCGGCGTGCTCGGAAAGGCAGTAATTCCAAACCACGTTCGTGTTGATGACCTTCATCATATCGGTCAGAGGGTTCTCAAAGATCTTCTGTCCGAGACCCTGATCAGCGGCATTGAGCACAAGGGTTTCGACGAAAATCCCCTTTTGGTCCAAATCGGCAAACAGCGCATCGACCGAAGCCTCGTCCACCGTTCGCTCATCGAGAAGCGAATCGATATGATATCCGATGATCTGAACGTTCGGAAATTTCTCTCTGTATTCTTTTTCTTTGGCGTGTACCTTTTCCGCGTTTCTGCCCGTAAAGACAACGTCGTAGCCCTCGGAGGCAAATTTTTCAACGATTGCTACACCCGTATTGATACAAGCGCCCGTAATGAGTGCTGTTTTCATTCTTATTCTCCTTGCTTTTTCTTATTCAATGTTGCCGAATACCAGCAAAAGCGGATAATCCCTGATGGGAAGTCGATGAAGAATAATGCCGCCATACGCGTTTGTCTCCATCATCTCCTCGGGAATCTCGTACACCATACCGTCCATCGGATCGACCAGCTTCGGTACGTCAAGTGCCGCATAGCAAAAGCTGACGGCACTCTCAAAGTCCTGCGTCAGATGATTGACGGGCGCCCAATAAGCGTACGCATACGAGCCGTTTGCCAGACGGAAGCCGTAACTTTCAATCTCGCCCCACGACAAGGTAGGAATATTACCGCAATGCGGTGCCGTATCACTTTCGGGAAGGATCGGCAGAGTGCAGGGACTGATCTCACCCGCAAAGAGCGAGGCAAGATAGGAAAGCGTGTAATACGATGGCTTAGGGGGATATTCTCCCGTTGCCACACCGTCCTCGTCAAACTCCGCGCCAAGCACGCCGAAGTAACCGAAATCCTGATAGCTCTTTTTGTCGCCCACCTTACCGCGAAGTGCCTCCATCATATCCATTGCGGAGAAATACGAGGTGAACTTGACCCCCATACCAAGGTCGGTGATCATATGGCGAAGCAGATGCTTGCACTGCTTTCTCGGAGTCCACGCGCCGTCCTTCAAGGCACCGTTGCCAAAGGGACGCGACTGTGCGCCCGACTCGCCCTGAATGATCTCAAGCGCGGGATTGTAGCGATCGAGCAGAGCGCGAAGCGCGGTAATCGACGGCGCAAGCTTGCGATCGTCAAAGGAATAGACGTGGAAGGAAATCGCATCAAGCACCTCTGCCATCCCCGTACTGAACGCTTGGTTCAGATACGGAAGATTGACACGACTGAGCGCTCCGCCGATCAGATAGACCTCGGGATTTCCCCTTCTCAACGCGCGAGCGGTGCGAACGGTAAATTCTCCCAGCTCGATCGCGCTGACGCCGTGCTTCCAGCTATAACGTCCGTCGGGCTCGTTCCAAACTTCAAAATGCGTCACTCTGCCGCGAAAATGCTTCGCAAGCGCCTCGCAGTAATTGTCCCACGCCGCTCTCTGCTCCTCGGTCAGAACGGGAGGGCAACCGACCGCACCGAAATTCTCTACCGCAAGACCGCCGTAGATCTTGTTGCCGTAGCAAACGCACATCCACGGAAGCATACCGCGCGAGCGAAGATTGTCCACGATCGAATCAAGCCACGCAAAATCATATACGCCTTTTTCTTTTTCGGTCTTTTGCCAGCCCGACTGAATACGAACCCACTTGACACCGATCTTGCTGACCTTGTCGTATGCTTTTTCGGGATCAAAGGCATCTCTGTCCAGCTTTTCAAAACCAATACCAAGACGTGAAACCGCCACGTCAGCAGCCTTCTTCGTCTGAATTTTTCCACATACGTTCATTCTGTGCATATACTCACACCTCGTACTGTTTTTAACTTATTTCACTGCATCATACACGCGCACATAATCTACGATAAATGCGTCATCGGTAAAGTTGTCGCTGACGCGTTCAATCGTTCCCACGCGGATAGAACGGTAATTCGTAGAGTGTTCTCCCACCTTCAGAGGAGTGTTGTTTCGGTATCCGCGAACCTCTGTGGTCAACAGAATAAATTCGGGAACCTGCGATACTGCTTCATTACAACGGCTGACCTCTTTACCATCGCAATAGAAAACGTATTCACTCTCAGTCCAAAGCAAGCCAAAGCGATGGAAGCCGTCCTCGGTCGGTTCAAGGTCATATTTTACTCGTCCGTCCTCTTTGAACTGCTTGCCGTATCCACCGTAAATATTGCCACTCGATGCCTTCTCCGGGAAGAAATGCTCCATAATATCGCTTTCCACGCCACACCAAGCGGCATCGT
>JAZOSZ010000154.1:0-1970 GCA_045657365.1 Eubacteriales bacterium | reverse complement strand
GAATTCTCGTCACGGGTTTTCCCCCATAGGTCGGCGGAATGATGATCTCTTCCATATATTTTGCCATTCCCACCTTCACGCCGTACGTTCCGTCCGAAAACGGGAAATAGGAAAGTCCCTCGGTGCCGATCGGCTCGGTATTTTCTCCTTTCGGCTCGTTCGGCTGATCGGGTGTCTTTCGGCAGGCAGAAAACAGGGGAATCCAAAGAAACAGACAAAGAACAAGACACAGAAATTTTCTTGCGGATTTCATTCTTCTCTTTCTCCTTTCTCTTTTCGGTATGATAACGACCGCCAACGCATTCGTTGGCGGTCATTGCTTCAGACTTTAAACATCATATCTCCGTACGTAGGCAGCGGCCAATACTCGCTTGCCGTCAGGCATTCCATTGCGTCTACGTCCGTACGAAGCTCCTTCATCGCGGGGACGACCAGATCGCAGTATGCCTTGGATTTCTTCAGCACTCCGACCTCGGTTGCCGCCTTCAGCTCCAGCGTCTGGAGCGTGGCAAGATCGCGGTACGCCTTCTCGTTGAGAGCGGACAGCTTCGTAAGAATGTCCTTTTCAACCTCACACGAAAGCTCGGGCATTACCGAACGCTTTGCCGCCATCGTTCCCGCTACCTCACCAAGATATGCGTTCACCGCGGGAATAATGTCACGGCTGACCATTTCGATCATCGTCAGCGCCTCGATATTGATAATCTTTGCATAATTTTCCAAAAGAATCTCTTCGCGAGAGCGGATTTCGGTTTCGCTCATAACACCGTGCTCTCCAAAGAGCTTGATATTCTTCGGTGCATCAAAGCAAAGGAACGCGTCTACCGAAGTACGCAGATTGAGAAGACCTCGTTTTTCGGCTTCCTTTTCCCATTCTTCGGAATATCCGTCGCCGTCGAAAATAATTCTCTGATGCTTCGTAAAGGTATCCTTCAGAAGCTTTGCCACTGCCGCGTCAAAGTTCTCGGCGCCTTCCAGCACGTCGGCAAACTGACGGAAGCTCTCGGCAACCGCCGTATTCAATACGATATTGGGCATCGCGATATTCTGCGACGAACCGAGCATACGGAACTCAAACTTGTTGCCCGTAAAGGCAAGGGGCGAGGTTCGGTTGCGGTCGGTGGTATCCTTGCGGAAGGTCGGAATCGTGGGAATTCCAAGGTCCATAATTCCTGCGCGCGCGCCTTTATACGTCTTTCCGTCGACGATCGACTGAATGATCTGTGCCAGCTCTTCCCCAAGGAAGATCGAAACGATGGCAGGGGGCGCTTCACTTGAGCCAAGACGGTGATCGTTGCCCGCACTTGCCACCGACAGACGAAGAAGATCCTGATGATCGTCCACCGCCTTGATGATTGCGGCAAGAATGAGCATAAACTTGAGATTCTCGGCGGGCGTTTTTCCTGCGTCCAGAAGATTTTTGCCCGTATCGGTCGAGATCGACCAGTTATTGTGCTTGCCCGAGCCGCTCACGCCCGCATAGGGCTTTTCGTGCAGAAGGCAAACCAGACCGTGCTTCTCGGCGATCTTCTTCATATATTCCATAATCAGAAGGTTCTGATCGACCGCCATATTGGTGGTGGCATAGATGGGAGCAAGCTCGTGCTGTGCGGGCGCGGCTTCGTTGTGCTTGGTCTTGGAGTTGATACCAAGACGCCAGAGGTTCTCATCGAGCTCTGCCATAAATGCGCTGATTCTCGAATTGAGCGGACCGAAATAGTGGTCCTCGAGCTCCTGACCCTTGGGGGCGGGGGCACCGAAGAGCGTGCGTCCCGTAAACTGCAGATCCTTGCGAAGATCGTACATTTCCTTATCAATGATAAAATATTCCTGCTCCGCACCCACCGTCGTTGAGAGACGCTTGGTGGTCATATCGCCAAAGAGGCGGAGCAACCGAAGTCCCTGCGCGTTGATGGCGTCCATCGAACGGAGCAGAGGGGTCTTTGTGTCAAGCGCTTCTCCCGTATAGG
>JAZOSZ010000153.1:0-5509 GCA_045657365.1 Eubacteriales bacterium | reverse complement strand
CTGGACCGAGTCCCAGATCAAGGCAGGCATTCCCGCTGACGTGATTCCGAAGCAGTTCCTGCAGATGTTCAAGGATGCCGGCTACGAGAAGAACTACGTTTACGGTCCTTGCCACGGAACGGGTATGATCGAGGTTGAGGCTCCTTGGATGGAGACTTCGTCTGACTACATCCTCCAGAAGAATATGACCTTCCAGATCGACACCTACGTTTCCTGCGACACCTTCGGTTGCCGTTGGGAAAAGGGTATCGCTGTCAAGGAGAATGGCTGCGAAAGCTACACCGACTACCTGAAGAAAGGCATCATTGAGCTGGGCTTCTGAGTATGAGTAACGTCGTAGGAAAAAAGAATTGGATCATTCCCGACTGTGAGCTTCCGCCTGAGGGCGAAGGCGTTCTGAAGGGACACGAGAGCGTTATTTGCGTCAACGATACCGACAAGGTCGCAAAGATCAAGGTTACCCTTTATTTTGCTGATCAGGATGCTTATGAGGGCATTGAATGGATCGTTGAGCCGAAGCGTGTAAAATGCTTCCGTATGAACGTTCCGGAACACATGAGCGGATACGTGGTACCGCTCGAAACGCAGTATGCAATGAAGCTGGAGAGTTCGCAGAAGATCGTTGTACAGTACGGTCGTCTGGACAACCGTCAGACCAACCTTGCGTACTACACCACGATGGCATATTAAGAGTTTTGCCGCCGAAGCTTGTATAAGCAAGCTTCGGCGGGTATCTTTTTGTGTGAAAAACGTTCAATTTTGAGCACATATCTTGACATTTGTAAAACTTATAGTTATAATTAAGTTACTGCAAAAAATACAGAAAATCCGAGGTGGTTAAGATGATTAAGCTTCCCGAAATCAGAGAGGGCGTTTGCCTGAATTTTGAATGGTTCCCCACCAAAGCGCAGTGCTTTATTTACCGAAATTGGGGACTTGTGACGGCAGAAAAAATGGCTGAAGTGCTCGAAACCGAGCCCGAGACCGTGCGCCGTATGGCAGAGGAAATGGGACTCGATCTTTCGGTCGAGGTAATCCCCGAATGGCGGACGCGCGGATATATTACGCTGATCCGAAATTGCTGGCACCTTCTCGACTACGAGCAGCTTTGCGTGCCCCTCGATTGGTCGATGGAATATCTGGCGTTTATCATTGAGGAAGACGATTTTCTTTGGTATAAAATGGGACGCTTCAAAGCCGATTCGGGACACCTTCGCGTGGAAGAACTTGATGAGGAAGGAAAGAGAAGAACTGCCGAAATCTGCCGTGTTACCAAAGAGATTTACGCAAAGGCACCGAAGGCGTCGGTCAAGCCCTTTGATTTCTTCCGAAAGACTGTGTTTGCCGAGGGAGAAGCGCCCGAAATGAAGACGAAAACGCGCTTCCTTTACTCGTATTGCGCCCTCTACGGCGATACCTTCTTTGATAAGAAACTGATTGATGTTTCGTTCCCCGACGAAATGCTCCGATCCTATCAAAGTATGGGAATCAACGGCATCTGGACGCAGGCGGTGATGACCAAGCTGACACCCTACGAATTTTTGCCCGAGCTGAGTGAAGGATACGAACAGAGACTTGAAGGCGTGCGCTATCTGATTGAAAAGCTCTCGCGCTACGGAATGAAGCTCTACCTTTACATCAACGAGCCTCGCACACTGCCCTCAAAGCTGCTTGAAAACCGTCCCGACATTCGCGGACACGTGTATGAGGGGATGGGCATTACCTCGCTTTGTATCCGTACCGAGGCGGTGCAGAAATATCTGCGTGAGAGCGTGGCGTTTTTGGTGAAGAACGCGCCTGGACTCGGCGGATTCTTTACGATCACTGCGTCGGAGAACCGTACGCACTGTATGAGCCATGTCAGGGATCCCCATCTCAACAATTGCCCGCATTGTAAAGGACACTCTCCTGCCGAAAACTTTGCGCTGGTCAACCAACTCATTTGGGAAGGCGCATCGTCGGTCGATCCCGAGATTGAGGTGATGGCGTACTCTTGGGCGTGGAAGGAATCGGATCTTGAAAAGGAAACCATTCGCCTGCTTCCTAAGGAGATCAAGCTCCTCAACGTCAGCGAATCGAGAAAACAAAAGACCTTTGACGACGTGACCACCTTCGTTTCGGACTATTCGATCTCGATCGTGGGACCGAGTGAGATTTCCAAGGAGCTTTGGCGTGAGGCGTCGGCGACGGGACATAAATCGGTCGCAAAGATTCAGGCGAACAACTCGTGGGAGATGTCGAGCGTGCCGTATATTCCCGTGTTTGAACAGCATTACGAGCATATTTCGGGTATTCTTGCGACGGGTGACGTCGAGAGTCTGATGTATACCTGGACGCTGGGGGGATATCCCTCTCCCATTCTTGAAATGATCAAGCTGATGTGCGAGCAGGGCAAGGAAATACCGAGCCTTGAGGAGATTTATGCAAAGCTTTTCAAGGGCGCGGACGTGGAGACGATCAGCAAAGCGCTTCACCTCTTCTCCGAGGCGTTTTCGGAATATCCGTTCTGTGTCAGAACGGCGTACTACGCACCCCAGACCTGCGCGCCTGCCAATCCGCTGTATGCTGAGCCGACGGGCTTTGAGGCGACGATGGTTTGCAACCCCTACGACGACCTGACCAAGTGGAGAAATCTCTTCCCCGAAGCGCTGTTCGTCGATCAGATGCGAAAGATGTCGGAGAAATGGAACGAAGGCTTTGAGATTCTGCGGACGGTCGATCGGTCGAAGAATCCTTATCTTGACGAGCTTTACGACGTCGCAGACGCCTGCAATGTCACCTTCCGAGGAATGTATAACCAGTGTGCGTTTATCGCAACGGGACGCGCTGCGGGAGATTACGAGGACGTGCTTCGGGACGAAAAGCGTCTTGCTTATGAGGCAATCGACCTGCTGTCGAGAAATGCGACGATCGGATATGAATCGACCAATCATTATTTCTATACCAAGAGCAATCTGATGGAAAAGATCGTCAACTGCGAATATCTGGCAGAAGGATTAAAAAACAAAAAGAATTCTTGAAAAATTCCAAGAGGAACGAGGGACTCGTTCCTCTTTTTTTGTGGATTGTTGCAAAAAAACAAAAAGCGAATTGTTCAAAGTGCCGAAAAGAGAGGGGGCGGATGAAAAAATCTTGATGCTTCTTGACAAGAAGAGAAAAAAATGATATACTTTTTAGAGTAAAATGACAAACTGTCGCAGTATGCCAAGATGAGGTGTGCGGCGAAAGGAGTATATATTTATTATGTTGCGAAAAAGTTTAGCGCTGATGCTTGCGCTGCTGACGCTCTTCTCTTTGGCGTCGTGTGCGTCGGAACCCCAAACGCCGACCGAAACGACAAAGAAAAAACACCCCGTGGCGTCGGTGGATTCGCGAGATGATGCGACGGATAAAACGCCCGAAATCGACGATTCCAAAGCGAATTATTGGGTAGATCTCATTCTGGAGGGACAACCGCAGTTTACGGTCGTCAGCGAGTCGGCGGAATACGATGAAATCGCAGAATTGCTGGTCAATACCTTGCGAAAAAATACGGGCGTGAGCTTTCCGCTGAAAAAAGCGGGAGAACAGCGAAACGTTTCGGGAAAGAAAATCTCGGTTGGCAGAAAAATCGAATCGATTCCCGATCTTCCCGGCAAGCTTTCCTACCTTGGCAATCTTTCGCTCGACCGCATCGAGCGAAGCCGTACGATCTTTCTGCTGGGGCAGTCCCAGACGTCGGTGCGGCGAACGGTTGAGCGCTTTGCATCGGGCGTCCTGACCAAATACGTCGTGAAAGATGAAAACGGACGGGTTATCGAATGTAAAGCCCCTGATATCCGACTCTTCTTCTTTGACAATAACGAAAAGCTCTACGCGAAAAACGGAGCGACGCTTCTCGGTACCGATCTTTCGGAATTCGTGATCGTCGTGCCCGAAAAAATGAACGCGGCAGAGTTTTATATGCTCAAATATCTGACCGATGAGATCGGCGTCAACACGGGCTGTGTGATCAAATCGGTGAACGATAAAAAAACGAAGGCGGCGCACGAGATTGTTCTCGGACAAACGATCCGTCCCGAAAGTCAGGCGCTTTACGCGTCGCTGGGCGAAGGGCATTACGCCCTCAAGAGTGTGGACGGAAGTCTTTACGTTGCCTACGATAACTACTTGGTGATGGCGGACGCGAGAGGCGCAATCAATTCGCTGTGCCTGAATTCGAACGAGGAAACGGTGAATCTGTCGGAACGCCCGAATTACGACGCGCACGGTATGAAGAAAGCAGATGACGATTTTATTCGCGTTATGACCTCAAACATCGTCTGTGCCGCCGATGCCGACGGTATTGCGACCTACGAGAAAGGCTACGGCATTACTTGGCAGAACCGTGTGGGACTGCAGGGCGTGATGATGATGGATTATCTACCCGATTTTGTTGGCTTGCAGGAAATGCAGGAAGGAACAACGAACGGAATTCCTGCCCTGATGCACACCGAGCTTCTCAAAACGGTGAGCGGTGAGTATTCGATTGTGGAATATCCCGAGCTGACTCCGATGGAGTATTGGAATCCGATTCTTTATCGCCATACGAAATGGACGCTGGTGGAGCAAGAGGTCTCCGAGCAGTTTGATAACGGAATGCATCGTTGGCAATGGGCACGTTTTCAGAAGATTGACGATTCCACCGTGGAGTGCATCGTAATGAATCTGCACTATCCCACGGGAAAATTTCCCGACAAGCAGAGGGAAGCGGCACAGATCGTAAACGATCAGCTGGATACGATCAAAGAGATTCATCCGAACGTTCCGATTTTTGTGACGGGAGACTTCAATGCCGCCGTCGGAACGCAAACCTTTCAGACGACCTTTGAGGATACGGGACTTGTTACAGCAAACGACGGTAGCGGAGCCATCGACCACGTGGTATACGATCCGAACCTCGTGGCGCTGCAAGAGGAAATGTTTATCGACAACGGATTGATTTATATGACCTCGGATCACCGTCCTTTCTTTGCGGACGTTGCCATTGTTTCTTGAATTTTACATGAATGCATTATATATAAAGGAGAAAAAAACGTGAGTAACGTAATGAAAAGACTGTTGGCTCTGACGATTGCGCTGATCATGCTTTTGGGTATGGTCGCGTGCGGTCCTGCCGAAGAAAATCCCGATGATACGAAGGATACCACACCGGTAGACGAGCCGAACGACGAGCCGGATAACAACGAAAATGAAGGTGGCAATACCGACGATGGTAACACCGACGACGGCAACACCGACGACGGCAACACCGACGATGGTAACACTGACGACGGCAACACCGACGATGGTAACACTGACGACGGCAACACCGACGACGGTAACACTGACGACGGCAACACCGACGATGGTAACACTGACGACGGCAATACCGATGACGGCAACACCGACGACGGCAATACTGACGACGGCAATACTGACGACGGCAACACCGACGATGGTAACACTGACGACGGCAACACCGATGACGGCAACACCGATGACGGCAATA
>JAZOSZ010000152.1:0-4562 GCA_045657365.1 Eubacteriales bacterium | reverse complement strand
CAAGCGGTCTTAGGAAGACAATCCAAGCCCACAACTCCTTGGCTCACAGAACGACATGGCTACGATCCGACTTCGGCAGAGGATTTCCCTGAACGAGAAGCGGGTGCGCGGAAAAAGCTTTCGCAGATTCTTTCCACAATGCTTTACGCACATTCTGCCGCAGGACTCAAAACACTCGCGGAAGAGAGCTTGTCTCTTTTACAATGATTTGATATGACATAAAAAACAGAGAAAGGAATATCGTATGATGATGGATTGGTGGAATTCTTTGGGACTTGCGTTGCAGATCTTTTACTGTGTCGCGATTCCCGCGAGCTTGGTGCTTGTGGTGCAGACCGTGCTGATGTTCTTCGGCTTTGGGGAAGATGCCGACGCGGACGTTGACGTTTCCAACGGCGCTCCCGAGGACGGAATTTTCGGTGAGGACAGCGTGAGTGAGACCGAAAGCAGTTTTGACGTTGAGGGTCTTCGCATCTTTACACTTCGCGGCATCGTTGCCTTTTTCGTGGTGTTTGGTTGGATTGGCGTGGTAATGCTCTCGGCAGACGTTCCTCTGGCAATCACGGTGGCTGTCGCGGCACTCGGCGGCTTTGCGATGATGCTTCTGCTGGCATTTTTGACCAAGATGATGATGAAGCTCAGAGCAAGCGGTAACATCGACGTTCGGAATGCCGTCGGAACGTCGGGCAGAGTATATCTGACGATTCCCCCCGCACGGAGCGGCGAGGGAAAGGTACAGCTGATGCTTCAGGGTTCTCTCGTGGAGAGATCGGCGGTGACCGATGAGGATACCGAGATTCCTACGGGAAGCGAGATCGTTGTAGTCAGCATCAGTGCGGGCACCGATCTTGTCGTAAGAAGAAAGTAACGTGCTAAAATGAATGATTTGAAAATCAACGAAAACATTGTTCTTTTACGAAAAAAGAACGGTATTACGCAAAAAGAGCTGGCGAGGAACTTCAACGTAACCAGCCAAGCCATATCCAAATGGGAATCGGGAAAAAGCTGTCCCGATATCGCGCTTCTTCCCAAGATTGCTCATTTCTTCGACGTTTCGATCGATGAGCTGATGGGAGAAGAACCACTCGAAAAAACGACGTCTTTTGTGAAAGCAGAAGATGCGTAAAATGATAAACAAGGAGAAATAGTGAAATGATGATTTTTTTGATTTGCGCCATTGTTCTGGTCGTGCTGTCCTTTATTATCTGGATGTGCTCCCGATACAAGAAGTGTCCTTCCGACAAGATTATGGTCGTATACGGTTCGATCGGTAAAAACAAGGACGGTACGAATCGCAGTGCCAAGTGTATCCACGGCGGTGCGGAATTTATCATTCCCGTCTTTCAGTCCTATGCGTACCTCGATCTGACGCCGATTTCGATTCAGGTCGACCTGAAAAACGCGTTGTCGCGTCAGAACATTCGTATCGACGTTCCCTCGAGATTTACCGTCGGTATCTCGACCGAGCCCGGCGTGATGCAGAACGCTGCCGAGCGTCTGCTCGGACTTCAGCTCTCGGAAATTCAGGAGCTTTCCAAGGATATTATCTTCGGTCAGCTTCGTCTGATCATCGCGACGATGGATATTGAGGAAATCAACACCGACCGCGACAAATTCCTCGCGGCAGTCAGCTCAAACGTAGAAACTGAGCTCAAAAAGATCGGTCTTCGTCTGATCAACGTCAACGTGACCGACATCAGTGATGAGTCGGGATACATCGCGGCGCTCGGTAAGGAAGCGGCTGCGAAGGCAATCAACGATGCAAAAATCAGCGTGGCAGAGCAGGATCGAGAGGGTTCGATCGGTGAAGCAAACGCAAAGATGGAACAGAGAATTAAGGTTTCCGAGGCAGAATCGGTGGCAATTCGCGGTGAAAACGAAGCCAAGATGAACATTGCCATGTCGGACGCTGCCCTCAAGGAAAAGGAAGCCGAGGCGCGCAAGATCGCAACGACGGCAGAAAAGATTCAGGCGGCAAAGGCGCTCGAAGAATCCTATGCGGCAGAGCGTTCGGCAGAAGAAGCAAGACGTGCCAAGGAGCAGGCAACGCTTGAAGCTGACATTATCGTTCGTGCCGAAGCCAAGAAGAAGGAAATGGAACTCGAAGCAGAGGCAGAAGCCGAGCAGATGAGAAGAAGAGCACAGGGTGAAGCTGACGCGATCTATGCTAAAATGGAAGCGCAGGCACGAGGTGTGGAAGAGATTCTCAAAAAGCAGGCGGCAGGTTTTGCCGAGATCGTCAAGAGCGCGGGCGGAGACGCCGACGCGGCGCTTCGCTTGCTGATTGCCGACAAATTGGAAGATCTGATGAAGGTTCAGGTCGATGCCGTCAAGAATATCAAGATCGACAAGGTAACGGTCTGGGACGGCGGACAGAACGCCGACGGAAAGACCTCGACGGCAAACTTTATTTCGGGTATGATGAAATCGGTTCCTCCGCTCGACGAGGTGTTTGCAATGTCGGGAATGCAGTTGCCCTCTCTTCTCGGAAAAAAGGTAGAAGAGCAGGGAAATGACGCTTCGATCGAGTGAGGGGAAGATAGCAGGATAAGGAGTAGGGAAAATGGCTTGGAATGGAAGCTGGATGAATGCTCGTAATATGATGAACGGTACGGGAGAAGATGAATCGGAAGAGGTTTCTCTTCACCGATCCTACGGTGTCACGAAGAGAGTCTGTCCCTTGTGGGAGAGAATTAAGATGACCTTCTTTCAGGGATTAGCTCTCTGGATCATTATCCCGTTTATCTTGGTGATGATTGGCAGTTACGTGATGTTTATGTGCTTCTATCCCGAGATTTGGGTGAAAATCCTTGGCAGTGTTTTGCTTTGGGGTACGGTGATCTTCCGTTTGACGCGTACCTTGCGCAAACGCCGCAAATTCACGAAAAAGCTCAAGAAGACCTGCAAAAAGAAGGGGATTCGGATTCACTACGAGCAGAATTTCTTTCAGTCGCTCATCTGGTCGCCCGATAAGCAGGATTTTGTGATTGAGACCAAAAATACGTCGTACTACGTGCGCTATCTGACGATCAACAAATACCGATCGACGCTGTATCTTGAGAACGAGCATCTCATAAGGTTGGTCAAAGCGCCGCCCAGAGGTCTGCTTCGCGTCTTTTCGACAAAGGCAAAAACCAAGCGCTACCCCTTTGATTTTCAAATTCCTGAACGCGGTTATCACCGCAACACCGAGAAGGTGTTGATTGTGAATCCCGTTTGTGAGGAAATGAAGGTGAAGAGCGCCAACGGTGGCTATGAAACCACGGGCGACGCAGGCAAGCAGTTTGGCTTTACCGTTCACACGGGTAGCGGCTTTTTGGATGCGCTGGAGAGGGAAGAATAAAATAAAATGGCGTAGCTGTGAGAACACGGCTACGCTGTTTTTTGTTTGGCATTGTTTTCTTTTGAGCAAAGTATGGGGGGAGAATTTGGCATTGTTTTCTTTTGCCTACTTTTCTTTTTTAAAAGAAAAGTAGGGGAAACCCCACTTGTGGTTTCCCCTCTTTCGTTTGCCCGCAAACGAAATTCACCCTTTCGGGCGCTGATGAACGATGGGGAATTTTCGCCCTCTGCGGAGGGCAACCAGCGCCCCACGGCGCTGGACCCGTGCCGCCTTTTGAAAAAGGCGCGCGAAAACTTTCAAAAAGCTTTTGATTACTTTGCGGCGGCTTCGCGGCGTGCCTTCATCATTGCTTTCATACGAAGTTCGGTATTGAGAATCTTCTTGCGGAGTCGGATTGACTTGGGTGTGACCTCAATGAGCTCGTCGTCGGTGATAAATTCAATGGCTTCTTCCAAGCTGAAAATGACGGGAGGCGTAAGCAGAAGCTTTTCGTCAGCACCCGCCGAACGGATTGCCGTGAGCTGCTTCTTCTTGCAGGGGTTGACGGCAATGTCGTCGTTCTTCGGGTTCTCTCCAACAATCATTCCCTCATACACGGGCGTCTGCGGTCCGACGAAGAGGTTTCCGCGTTCCTGCGTGTTGTAAAGACCGTAACGCGTGGTTTCTCCCGTTTCGGAAGCAACGAGCGAGCCCGTGAATCTCATAATAACCTCGCCGCGGTAGGGCTGATAGCCGTCAAAGAGGGTGTTCATAATACCTTCGCCGCGCGTTGCAGTCAGAAATTCCGAACGGTAACCGAACAGACAACGCGAGGGGATCGAATATTCGATTCTCATACGGTTGCCCACGGGGTTCATTTCGAGCAGGTCGCCCTTTCTCTGACCGAGCTTTTCAACGACTGCACCCACGTATTCCGAGGGAACGTCAAGCGTAACGCGCTCCATCGGCTCGCACTTGACTCCGTCAATCTCCTTGAAGAGAACTCGGGGGTTCGAGCAGGTCATCTCATAACCCTCGCGGCGCATGGTTTCAATGAGGATCGAGAGGTGCATCTCACCTCTGCCCGCGACCTTGAATTCGTCGGTGGTTTCACCGTCCTCCACACGGAGCGAAACGTCCTTGAGCAGCTCGCGGTACAAACGGTCACGGAGCTGACGCGAGGTGACGAATTTTCCTTCCTTACCTGCAAAGGGGCTGTCGTTGACCGAGAAGGTCATCT
>JAZOSZ010000151.1:0-1689 GCA_045657365.1 Eubacteriales bacterium | reverse complement strand
ATATGGGACTTGACGAGAACGGCAACGACAACGTCGTCTTCCCGCTCGACCAGCCTTCAAACGAAGGAAATACCGGCCCGAATACGATTCACCACAGATATATGACCGAGGACGTTCCGATTGGCTGTAAGATCTATCACGATCTCGGTGTGCAGTACGGTGTGCCCACGCCCATCATCGACTCGATGATTATTCTCGCGGGTGCGATGCACAAGACGAGCTTCTTTGAGACGAGCCGCTATAACCTTGCCTACCTCGGCATCGACGGAATGTCGAAGGAAGAGCTGCTCGCTTATCTCAACGAAGGAGTTTACAACAGATAACAGAAAATAATAGAAAACAAAAAGGACGCTTTGGCGTCCTTTTTTGATCGGATTTACAACGTTTCGGAATTCTCTTTTGTTGCTTCGTCGGCAGTCTGCTTCAGCTCGGCTCCGTGCTTGAAAAGCAGGGAGATAAAGAGGAAGAAGAGTCCCGTGGAAAGAGAGATGGATGTGCCAAACTCGGTTTCGGAAAGCACCGAAGAGGTGAAGACCAAAATGGCAGTGGTGACGATTCCCGACGCGATCGAGATAGCAACCGAGGTGATGATCTGTGCGATCCCGAGACGGAAGCATTCCTTTGCACTTTCAAAGGTGTAGGGCGTTCCTGCCGCGAGGACGTTCTTGCAATAGCGTTCTGCCAAAAATGCGAGAATGATTTCTCCGAGGCAGGCAATCAAACCAACGGTACAGCCAAGATATGCCGACGGAAGCGTCACTCCTTCTTCGATCAGTAGATCGGACGACAAGAAGCTTCCGACCATAGGGAGCGCGAGTAAGCCGAGCAGACAGCCGGCAGCACCGATGATGCAAAGAATGAAAATGACTTTCGCAACGATTTTTGCTACCTTGAAAATTGTTAAAATGTGGGATAACGTTTTGCTCATAATGATGTACCTTCCTTTCACGCATTTTGTCATGAGCTTCGTAGTTTAGTATAGCATAAAATTGGTGGGGTTGTCAAGTAAAAAGGAACACCCGAGTAAACGGGTGTTCCTTTTATGGCCTGCCCGAAAGGATTCTTCTCGCCTGCGGGCTCGGTCACTCCGCGGCTCTGACACCACACTGTGGTGTCATTCACTACCGCTCCGCCTTCGAATCCTTTCGTTCAAAAAAGAAAAAACCGCCAAAGCGGTTTTCCTTTTATGGCCTGCCCGAAAGGATTCGAACCTTCGACCTTCAGAGTCGGAGTCTGACGCGCTATCCAGCTGTGCCACGGGCAGATATTCCAATGTATCCGAATCCAATGGATTCGAACCTTCGTCCGCCATCGTCGCATAGTCGTTGCGCGTCGCTCGATACACTCGCTCCTTCAACTCCTTGCTTTGGACGGTTTCGCTTCGCAAAAACAGTATTTAACTGTTTTTGACTCGCTACCTTCAGAGTCGAGGCTTTCGCGCTATCCAGCTGTGCCACGGGCAGAAATCACGAAATTTATTATACCATACCTTTGCTGAAATTGCAACCGAAATTGAAAAAATTTTCAATCAAAGTACATACGGCGCAGGAAAAAGGGAAAGAATAAAGAGCAACAAGGTCGAGGAAAAAAGAATTTTTGATAAAATTCAGAAAAATTAGAAAAATTTTCAAAAAAGCCTTGACAAAAAAGAAGCAATCTGTTATAATATCGTTTGTTATTGGGGCATCG
>JAZOSZ010000150.1:0-5582 GCA_045657365.1 Eubacteriales bacterium | reverse complement strand
CGTAGAAGAAGAGCGGATCGTAGCCAAAGCCACCATTTCCGCGCGCCTCGTGTAAAATCACACCCTCGGTCTCTCCGCGAAAATACTGTCCTTTGGTCGGCTCCGCGGGGTCGATCAGCGCAATCGCGCAAACGAAGCTTGCCGAACGGTCTTCTTTGTCCGAAAGATTTTTCAGAAGAAGCGCATTGTTGGCGGCATCGTTGCCGTGTTCTCCCGCATAGCGTGCGGAATAGATACCGGGCGCTCCGTCCAGCGCCTTGACCGAAAGTCCCGAATCCTCGCCAATGCTGAAATATCCGAGTTTTGCGGCGGCAGACGCTTTCAGGAAAGCATTCTCCTCAAAGGTCGTTCCGTCTTCCTCGATTTCGCCTTCAAAGCCGATATCGTCCAGAGAAAGGATCTCTACGCCGTCAATGAATTTCCCAAGCGTCGCATTCCATTCCTGAATCTTATGCGCATTTTTTGATGCAAGTACGATTTTCATAGTTACCTCTGTAAGTTTAGGATCAAATCAGGAAAACCCCACTTGTGGTTTTCCTCTTTTGCATCTCCGATGCAAAATTCACCTTTCGGGCGCTATTGTGGGCATTGGGTATTTCGCCCGTTGCGACGGGCGACCGAGGCGCCGCCTCTGGACACCGCAAGCTTTTTGAAAAAAGCTTGATCAAAAACTTTCAATAGAAAGCCGAAGTCTGTGCAGGCAATACGGCGGTGCAACCCCATCTTTGGTGTTGTTTTCTTTTTTCCTCTGTTACTCAAAGAGTGCCTGAACGAATTCCTTGTTGTCAAACTCCTGCATATCGTCGATCTTTTCGCCGACACCGATGAATTTGACGGGGATTCCAAGTTCTTGTTTAATTGAGAGGACGATACCGCCCTTGGCGGTGCCGTCGAGTTTATTGAGGACGAGTCCCGTAATTTCGGCAGCGTTTTTGAATTCTTTGGCTTGCAGGATCGCGTTCTGTCCCGTGGTTGCGTCGAGGACGAGCAGATTCTCTCTTGCCGCGTCGGGAAGCTCCCGTTCAATCACACGATTGATCTTCGCAAGCTCGTTCATCAGGTTCTTTTTATTATGCAAGCGTCCCGCCGTATCGATGATCAACACGTCGGCGCTTTTTCTCTTAGCGTAGGCAATCGCGTCGAAAACAACCGCCGCAGGGTCACTGCCCTCGTTCTGACGAACGATCTCGGCACCCGAACGCTCACACCATACAGCCAACTGATCAATTGCCGCTGCGCGGAACGTATCCGCCGCCGCAACGACAACCTTTTTGCCGCGTTGAACGAGGCGGTTGGAAATCTTGCCGATCGAGGTCGTCTTTCCCGCGCCGTTGACGCCGATGACGAGAATGACGGCGGGGGTCGTCGAAAGATTCAGCGCCTCACCCTCTCCGATCATTTCCTCGAGGATCTCGCGAAGCGCACCCTCCACCTGTTCTTTTTCTTTGAGCCGTCCGTCCTTGATCGCGTCACGCAGACGGTCGATAATCTCCTCGGTCGCATTCACGCCGACGTCGGACATAATCAGAAGCTCCTCAAGCTCGTCGAGCAAATCCTCGTCGACACGGACGAAGGCTTTGAGTACCTCGTCGATCTGTCCGAAGATCGCCGATTTCGTTTTGGAAAGCCCCTGCTTTAATTTATCCAAAAATGCCATCCCAATCATCTCCCTTTTTCTTAGAAATATCCGCAACGTCCAGCTCGAGCACCTTGGAAATTCCGCGCTCGGGCATCGTTACGCCGTACAGACGGTTTGCCGCTTCCATGGTACCTCTGCGGTGCGTGATCAGCACGAACTGCGTGTCACTTGCATAGCGTTTGATATACTCGGCAAAGCGCGCCACGTTGACCTCGTCGAGCGCCGCTTCGATCTCATCGAGAATACAGAAGGGCGTGGGGTTGACCTGCAAAATCGCGAAGAAAAGTGCAATTGCAATGAAAGACTGCTCACCGCCCGAAAGCTGTACGAGGTTTTTGATAATTTTGCCGGGGGGTGCCGCCTTGATTTCAATGCCGCTTTCCAGCACGCTGTCGGGATCGGAGAGCGAAAGCTCTGCCGAGCCACCGCCAAAGAGCTCGGAGAAGACGCGGTTGAAGTTCTCGTTGATCTGTTGGAAGGACTCGATAAACGAAGTTTCCATCTCGCCTTCCAGCTGTTTGATGATGCCGACAAGCTCTTCCTTGGCGGCTTCGAGGTCCTTGATCTGTCCCGACATATAGTCGTACCTTGCCTTGACTTCCTGATATTTATTCACGGCGTCAAGGTCGACGTTGCCGAGGGAACGAAGCTTATTGCGGCACTCAATCTGCTTTGCCGCCGCTTCGGCGCGCGTCGCAGGATCCAGCGCGGGATACCCGAGTGCGACGGCGTCGGAACGCGTCAACTCGTGCTCATCCCACAGACGGGACGCCAGCTTATCCTGCTCGGTGCGAAGCGCTTGAAGCTTGTTTTCAAAGCGGGTATATTCCTTGAAGATCAGCTCCTTTTGCTGAATCTTCTCGCGCATCTTGGCATTGACCTCGGAAAGCTTTCTCTGGAATTCGGCGTTGCCCTCTTCGAGCTTGGAACGCTCGGTATTCAGAGCGTCGAGCGCTTCGCTTCCCTCACGATACTCCTTGCGGTTTTCCGTGAGCAAACGCTCGTATTCATCGATCTTCGCCGAAAGCTCGGCAATGCGCGTATCCTGATCGGCTGCCGCACGAAGGAAGCTCTCACGACGAAGCTCGGCTTCCTCGACGAATCGTTCTTCGGTTTCTTTATCTTTTTTGAGTTCTCCGATCGCGATGACGATTGCCGTCATACGGCTCTCAGCGTCGCTCTTTCGGTCGAGCGCCTCGTTACGGCGAACGTCCATATCGGCACGTGCCGCCGAAATTTCGGAAATCTGTCCGTCCAACGCCGTGCGTCGTGCCACAAGCTCCTTGCGATCTTCCTCATATCGCTCCTCGGTACGGAGCTTTTCACCGTAATCGGCGCGAAGCTTTTCGGTGAGCGCCTGATTTGCGTCGAGCTTTGCTTTGAGCTGATCGAGACGGTTCTGCTCGGTATCGCGCATGACCTTGATCAGACTCATTTTCTGCTCGGCAGAATCCTTGTCGTCCTCACGCTCGGAAATCTTCTCGGCAAGCTTTTTGAGAGCTGTTTCGATCTTTCCAATCTTCTCCGAAAACTCTCCGACCTCTTTTTCGAGGCGTTTGATCTCGCCCGCACGGCCGAGAATGTTGCCGTTCTGACGCACCGAACCACCCGTAAACGATCCGCCGACGTTACTCTGCTGTCCGTCCAGCGTCACGGCGCGCACGCGATAGTGCAGGCTCTTTGCCATTGCCGCCGCGTGATCGATCGTATCAAAAACGAGGGTACGTCCGAGCAGGGACGCAACCACCTCGGAAAATTTTTTGTCGCAGCTCACCAGCTCGTCCGCCTTAGCGATGTACCCCTCAAAGCCGATGGCTTCGGTCATCTCCTTCGTGGGCGGCTGTGCCTTCATCGAAGTCAGCGGAAAGAAGGTCGCACGACCTGCCTGATCCTTCTTCAGCGAGAACATTGCCGCCTTGGCAACGCTTTCATCCTCCACGACGATATGCTGAAGATTCGGCCCGAGTGCCGTCTCGATGGCGGTCAGATATTGATCCTCGACCGAAATGACGGTGGAAAGCGGACCGTAGATCTTGCCGCATACGTTTCCGTGGCGGTCGGTAATCGCGCGGTCGGCGTATTTTTTCATCACGTGGCGCACACTGCCCGAATATCCCTCGAACTGTTGCTCCATCGTTTTGAAGGTATCGATTCTCTGCTGTGCCGCGTCGCGCTGTAAGCGAAGCGCGGTCAAACGCTCGTTTTCATCGTGACGGTCGCGGTAGAGTTCGGAAAGCTCGGCGGTCAGCGAGTCGGATTCCTTTGCCGATTCCGCCATCACGGCGTCGTAATCGCCGACAGCTTTTTCAACCTGTGCGCACTGCTTCTTCATTTCCTCGGAGCGCTCTTCGTAGCTCTCGATCTCGCGAAGCACGGCAACGTTCTTGTCGGCATCGGTCGTTTTTGCATTGTCAATAAACTCGATTCTCGCGTCGACGGCAGATCGCTCGGCTTCAAGAACACGAATGTCGGAAAGCGCGCGGTCGACGTCAAAGGAAAACTTCTCGGCTTCCGAAGACGCCGTGAGCTGTTCTCGGGTAATCTGCTCGTACTCACTCTCGCGATTCAGAAGCGTGCTCTCGACCTCACCGATCCGAGCCAAGTGCGACGCCTTCGCACCGTCCTCGGACGATGCCGATTTAAGTGCCGATTCCTTCGCGCCCTCGGCGGATGCGATCAGCTCGCGGGTGTGCAGGACGTTCGTTTCGGTGATTCGGTGCTCACTGTCGAGCTTATGATTGCGTTCGGTCTGCTCACGGATCTGCGTCAGAAGCAGCTCGGACTCGGTCTGATTGGTTCTGGAAATTTCAAAGAGACGATCGTTCTGTACCTCAAGTGCCTTCACGGAATCCTCGGCGGTCTGTAAATCGAATTCGGCACGGCGGAAGTTTTCTTCACAGGTATTCAGGTCACCGCGAAGCTTCTCGGTGTCGTAGAGCCAGAGCTGAACGTCCACGCGCTTTTTCGTTTCGAGAAGCTCAATGGCGCGCTTGGCGCGTTCGGATTCCTTTTCGAGCGGAACGACCTGCGATTCGACCTCGGTAAAGACGTCGAGAATACGCGTCATATTGTCCTCGGTGGCGGCAAGACGGCGCTCGGTCTCACTCTTTTTGTGGCGATACTTGGCAATACCCGACGCGTCCTCAAAAATGCTTCTGCGCTCATCGCTCTTGCGCGAAATGATCTCGGCAATCTTACCCTGACCGATGATCGAATAGCCGTCGCGTCCGACGCCCGTATTCATAAAGAGCTCGTAGACGTCGCGCAGACGAACTGCCTGACGGTTGATGTAATATTCGCTCTCGCCCGAACGGTAGTAACGTCTTGTGACCGTAACCTCGTCGTAGGGGCAGTCGAGTCTTCCGAAAATATCGGTGTTGTCGAAGGTGACCGAAACCTCGGCATATCCCATCGGACGGCGGCTGTCAGCTCCGCCGAAGATGATATCTTCCATCTTGGTACCTCGGATACTTTTTGCCGACAACTCGCCAAGCACCCAACGCATTGCGTCGGAGATATTCGATTTTCCGCTTCCGTTCGGTCCTACGATGACCGTCGTTCCCCCCTCAAAGGTCAGTTTGGTCTTGTCGGGAAAGGACTTGAAGCCCTGCAATTCCAAGGATTTCAGATACACGGTGGTTCTCCCTTCGTTTCAAATTCCGTCAGTGCTATAATATATAATATAATAAGTATACTTTATTATTATATTATAACCGATTTTCGTTTTTTTTTCAAGCACTTTCCGTCAACTTTCGTACAGAAGAGAAACTTTTTTTGCAAAATTTTTCAAGTTTTTTGAAAATTTCTTGACAGAGGCACAAAAGTGTGGTATAATAACGACCAATGGGATGTCGCCAAGCGGTAAGGCACCAGACTTTGACTCTGGCACTCGTCGGTTCAAATCCGGCCATCCCAGCCAAAAATCTCCTCGGACGAAGTTCGG
>JAZOSZ010000149.1:0-4215 GCA_045657365.1 Eubacteriales bacterium | reverse complement strand
GTTGGTCTTTGCGGAACGATGGATTCCCACCACTTTGGATTACCCCCTCGTTCATTTCCGATCTTGCCAAGTGGGCATTCCACGCACCGAAGATCGACCTTGACGCCGTGCTTCACCGCATCGCTGCCCGTGACTTTACGGCAGAAGCTGCCAACACGGTTTGCGAAGCTTACAAGGAATGGAGTGAAGGTATTACGCACCTCATTTCGACGCACCCCGACCAGTACGGCCCCTTCCGTATCGGTCCTTCCTATCCCTTCATTCTCTTTGATCATGCTGACGTAGTCGTTCCCGACGTACCCTACTCGCACTTTGGCGGAAACGGAATCACCGAGCCCGTCTACAAATCCAGACCCCCGAAGCTTGAGAGCGAATACGATTTCAAGAAGTTCAACTTCGAGATCGACAATTTCTATCAGGTTGCCGAATATTACGATCGCGGCTGGAAGATGCTCGAAGAAATTCTTCCCACCGTTCCCGAAAAGAAGAGAGAGGCAGCAACCCGTATCGTCAACCTCGGTCACTTCATTGCTAACTGCGCGCGCACCTCGGCAAACGTCAAGGTCTTCGTCAAGGGCAAACAGAAACTGCTTGACGTTCACGGTGAAGAAAGAACCCGCCTGATCGACGAAATGCTTGAGCTTTGCCGCCGTGAGGAAGCAAATGCGCTTGACACGATTCCGCTCGTAGAATTCGACTCGCAGCTCGGCTTTGAGCCCTCGATGGAATATATGACCGACCGCGCACATATCGAATGGAAGCTGGGACTTCTCCGTGAGATGATGGAAAAGGAACTTCCCTCGTACTACGAAAAATAATCAAAGCAAACAAAAAAAGACCGCAAGCAATTTGCTTGCGGTCTTTGATGTTTCTTTACAGTTCCTCGACCGAAACAACTCCGTCGAGCTTGGAAATCTGCGCGATCAGATTCTGTCCCGAATGTTTTCTCGGCATTTTGATTGAAAAGACAGCACAGGGGTGTCGTTCCTCGCCCACACTCTTGGTGATCTCCATATCGACGATAAATGCGCCCGTATTCTTGATCACATCCACGATCCCACCAAGCTTCCCATTTTCCGAGTATTCCACGTAAAGGTTAAACACTCTGGCGTGAGAGACGATGAGATATTCGAGCTTGGAAAAGACGAGCTCGGCAAGCAGAATAATCAAGGTTGCCAGAATTGCGCCCTCAAAGAAGCCCGCACCGCAACAAAGTCCGACGATTGCCGCCGCCCAGAGACCTGCCGCCGTGGTCAGTCCCTTGACCTGACGGCGCTTGGTAATAATAATCGTTCCCGCACCGATAAAACCGATTCCCGCAATGACCTGCGCGCCAAGACGAGCCATATCGGTATAAAGATGTAATTCAAGTACAAGAAATTGGCTAGTCAGCGTCGTCATCGCCGCGCCAAGACAAATCAAAATATGTGTACGGAAGCCCGCAGGACGGCGTTTTCTTTCGCGTTCCAGACCGATACAGCCACCGCAAATCATTGCCAGCACCAAGCGAACCGTGACCGACAGTACGTCCAGATGATCACCTCGAAGGAAATTCAAAAATTCCAGCATCGTCGTCCCTCCTTAAAGTTCTTCAATCGTTCGCACACTGCCGAGCTCGGCAATCGCGGTCATTACCGCCGTGTGCGGCTTCTTTTTGGGAAGCTGCAGAGAAAAGATTGCGTTGGGACAAACCACACCCTTCGCTTTTGTAATCTCTACGTCAAAAATACGAATTTCCTGCTCTTTGATCTTTTCCATAATTTTGGAAAGATCGTCGGTATGTTCAAATTCCACGTACAAATTGATATTTCTCGAATGGGAAAGGATCAAACGCTCAAACTTTGAGAAAACAACGATCGTCAGAATAATACATATACAACCGATCACCGCCGCCATATAAAATCCTGCACCAATCGCAAGTCCCATACACGCCGATGCCCAAAGACCTGCCGCGGTCGTCAGTCCCTTGACCTGCTGACGTCCCGTAACGATGATCGTACCTGCACCGATAAAACCGATGCCGTTAATCACCTGCGCACCAAAACGGGAAACGTCGGTCGTAACATAGTCCACCGCAGGATCCAGATGCCAGAGCTCACTCGTCAGCATCGCACAAAGATAGGTGCTTAGCACCATTGTCAGCGCCGCGCCCATACATACGAGCATATGGGTACGGAAGCCCGCCGCGCGGTGTTTTCTTCCTCTCTCAATTCCGATCAGACCTCCGCATAGCGAGGCAACGCCCAACCGAATCAAGAGATCCCAAAACGTTAAGGTTACCATAACCGATTCCCCCTTTCAAAGCCAATCCGTCGTGTCCGCAAAAAAAGCGAACCAATACAGATATAATATATATTATATCGTATTCATTCGCTTTTTGCAATAGATTTTAAGCATTTTGTTTTATGATTTTTCGAGAATTACCTCAAAGGTCAATCTCTGCCCTGATCGAAGCACGGTCACAAGAACGCTTTCTCCGGGATTTTTCGTCTGAATCAGCGAGGTCATTTTTTCGGTCGTGGCAATCGGCTCTCCTTCGATCTGAACGATGAGGTCACCTTCGCGAAGCTTAAGCGCCGCATCACAGCTTTCCGTCGAAAAACGAACGATCTTTACCCCCGCAATTCCTTGTAAGACGCTTGCCTCTCCCAAAATCCCGAGGCGGGGGGCGCTTACGCTGACCAACGACAAAAGCTCGTCCTTGAGCGTTTCCCCACGCATCATTGCCCCAAGGATTGCCGACGCACCGTCCGACGGAATCGCAAATCCAAGACCGACGTAATCACTGCCAAGCTTCATCGTAATGATCCCCACGACGTGTCCGTACTCATCAAAAAGCGGACATCCCGAATTGCCGGGATTGACGGGGGCAGTGGTTTGCAAAAGCTTCATCTTTTTTTGGAGCACCTGCCCCGAGCTATCGTATACCTTCACCGTCCGCAGGCAATACGAGATTTCTCCCGTGCAAAGCGTTCCCGCATAATCGAGTGAGGCGGGCGTTCCGATTGCAATGACTCTCTCGCCCGTCAGAAGCTTTTCCGACGTCCCAAAGCTGAGGGTGGGAAATCCTTCGCCTTCAATTTTCAAAAGAGCCAGATCGGTCATCGCATCGGACGAAATCAGAGTTGCTTCAAAGCTTTTTCCCTCTCCCGTAACGACAGTCAGCTCCTCTGCCCCGTCCACCACGTGTGCCACCGTGGCAATATAACCGTCCTCTCGGAGAAAGAAACCCGAGCCGACACCGCTTCCCTTCTGACTTTTCGTGCGAATCGAAACGACGGCATCGGAATATTTCTCATAGAGCTCGGGCAGAGTCAAAAGTCCGCTCTCCTGATCGTATTCCCGAATAAAAATCACCCGTTCCTCCCCTGTCGTCGGCGTCTTGATTTCCCCTTCGCTCGGCGCTTCTTTTTGCTCCAAGTATTGCAAGCCAAGCGCGACCGAACCAAGAGAAATAACGATTGCCAGCAAAGACAAAACGGTCAGAAGCGCGGCTGATCCGCCCTTTCCCCTTGACCTTTCTTCCCGAGGTTCATTGGAAAACGAACGTTCGGCGTCATTTTTCTGCCAAGGAATGCTTTCTTCTTCCTCAACGATCGCTTTTTTCTCTTCCTTGAGGATCGGCGGCTTTTTTTCTTCGGCTTCCTTCGGGAGCTTTCTTGTCAGCGGAATCGGCATTTCTGCGCGTAGCACCTTCCGCACTTCCCTTTTTTCTTCTCTCGCCAATCTCGGGCGCTCAAAGCCTTCCTTTTTTTCTTCTTGCTCGTTGCTGTCCGTCCACTCCTCGCTCGCGGAATATTCTTCTCTTCCATTCTTTTCTTTCATCAAAAAATCGGCCTCCGATCTCATCTTCTTGATGAAATCTTCGACCGATTTGTTTGATTTTATTCACCTGCCAGAGTAAAATGGAAACAGCAATCCTTTCCTGCTTCACTTTCCACCCAGATTTTTTCGCCTTGCGCCTCTATGATCGTCTTGGAAATAAAGAGTCCGAGACCTACGCCCGACTTATTCAAGCCACGGCTCTTGTCGCTCTTATAGAAACGTTCGAAGATATGGGAGAGATCCTCTGAGGAAATTCCTTGACCTTCATTATATATGCTTATAAGATATTTTCTGTTTTTCGTCTTGTTAATGCCGAGCCTTAGAGCGCCTCCGACGTTTGAGAATTTTACGGCATTGTCGCAGATGTTGTACAGAACCTGATATATAGCG
>JAZOSZ010000148.1:0-4525 GCA_045657365.1 Eubacteriales bacterium | reverse complement strand
GCACTCCCCAAGGCGAATATTATTTGTGGAGATGCGGGAAGTCAATCGCTTCTTGAAAGCGAAGGACTTTCCTCGTGCGATGCTCTGATGACACTGACCGATAAGGACGAACTGAACGTGATCATTTCTATGTACGGAAATACTTGTGAGATTCCGCAGATCATTACCAAGCTCGACCACGTCAGTGACACCAGAATTCTCGATAAGCTTCCTGTCGGAAGCGTCATCTGCCCTCGGAAGCTCTGCTGTAATAACATTCTCCGTTACGTTCGCGCGATGCAGAATCAGGCAGGTGCGGCAATTACCATTCACTCGATTGCCGACGGACAAGCCGAGGCAATGGATTTCGTAGTGGACGAGCATACGCTCTATTGCGATACGCCATTAAAGGACATCAAGCTCAAAAAGAATATTCTGATCGCATCGATCACCCGAAACGGATCGATCGAGATCCCGAACGGTAATTCGAGCTTTGCCGTGGGAGACAATCTCGTTGTCGTCGTCAGTGGCAAGGAAGTCATTCTGCAGCTCAACGACATTTTTGAATAACGGAGCGTGGCGGTATGAACTATAAAATGATGGGGCGTCTGGACGCTCTGATTCTGGCGGTCGAAGCCGTCTTTATGTTGCCCGCCTTTCTCATCAGCCTTCTTGGGGGAGAGCAGGCTGCGGCACAATCTTTTCTTCTGAGTATGGGAATCATTCTCGCCGTAGCGGGAATCCTTGCGTTGCTTTCCCGTAACGCAAAACGTGATTTCTATGCGCGAGAAGGATTGATTTGTGTTGGTACGAGCTGGCTTCTGATGAGTTTGCTCGGTGCTTTGCCGCTGATGCTTTCGGGTGCTGTCCCGAATTATATTGATGCGCTCTTTGAAATGGTGTCGGGATTTACGACCACGGGCGCATCGATCATTTCCGATCTTGACGTTATTCCAAAAGGAATTATTTATTGGCGTTCTTTTAGCAACTGGCTCGGCGGTATGGGCGTACTTGTTTTCCTTTTGGCGATCGTTCCCGTCAGCGGACAGAGTGAAGGCTTTACGATGCACCTGCTTCGCGCGGAAAGCCCTGGGCCCGACGTTGGAAAGCTTGTCCCGAGAATGAGACAGACGGCAGCGGTGCTCTATCTTTGCTATCTGGCACTTTCCGTCTTGAATCTGATCTTCCTTTTGGCAGGCGGAATGCCGCTCTTTGATGCCGTATGTACGATGTTTTCGACGGCAGGTACGGGCGGCTTTGGTATCTATAACGACAGCTTCGCCGGCTTTAGTCCCTATATTCAGATCGTAACGACCGTTTTCATGCTCCTTTTCGGCATCAACTTCAGTTGTTATTATCTGATATTGCTTCGCAAATTCCGTTCGGTCTTTCGTGATGAGGAATTGCGCTTGTATCTGGGAATTGTCATTGCTTCGATCGCCTTGATTGCGTGGAACGTCTATTCACTTTATGGCAATCTTGCCGATACGCTTCGGCATTCGGCGTTTCAAGTATCGAGTATTATTACTACAACGGGATTTACGTCGACGGGTCTTTTGCATCAATGGCCGAGTTTTTCCAAAGCAATCTTGCTTTTCTTGATGGCGATCGGTGCATGTGCGGGTAGTACGGCAGGCGGTTTGAAATGTGCAAGACTTTTGCTTCTGTTAAAATCATTTCGTCGAAACGTTTCACAGATCCTTCGTCCCAAAAAAGTCAAAGTCATTCGTGTTAATGACAAAGCAATTGATGAGAAAATGGTTGCAAATACGGGAGCATATTTCTTTGCGTATATTGCGATTATGGCGGTAAGCGTACTGATCGTTTCGCTCGATGGTGCATCCTTTATGACGAATTTTTCGGCGGTACTCTCTTGCTTTAATAATATTGGTTTTAGCTTTTTTGATGCGGGGGGACCCGTTCAAAATTGTTTGGAATTCGGTTATCTTTCCAAAATCGTTTTGGTTATCGATATGCTTGCGGGACGATTGGAAATTTTTCCGATTCTCGTGCTCTTCCTGCCTCGTGCTTGGAAGAGAGGATAAAAAATACCGACCGTTGCGTGCAACGGTCGGTGCTTTTTATTTTTTCTTGTATTTTTCCACCACGGCTTGCGATAAAAGGAATTCGATCTGTCCGTTGATCGAACGGAAATCCTCCTCTGCCCAAGCGGCAATCTGATTATGCAGGGAAGGAGGAAGACGCAAAAGAACGCTTTTCTTTGCCGTTTCCTTGGCTTTCAGTGCCGTTTCCTTTTCCTTGAGCTCGGCTTCGAGTGCCTCAATTTTAGCAAGGCGTTCTTTCAGCTTTGCTTCTTTTTCGTCCAGAGCCTCGGGGAAATTTTGGTTCAGATTACTCATTCCGATTAATAAATGCTTCCGTTATTGATGACAGGCTGTGCGTCCTTATTGCCGCAAAGAACGACCAAGAGATTTGATACCATTGCTGCCTTTCGCTCGTCGTCGAGGTGAACGATTTCGTCTTCATTCAGCTTGTCAAGTGCCATCTTTACCATACCGACCGCACCGACAACGATCATCTTTCTTGCATCGATAATCGCGGAAGCCTGCTGACGCTGGAGCATCACAGCGGCAATTTCGGGGGCATAGGCAAGATAAGTAATGCGGGCTTCAATAATTTCAATGCCTGCCTCGCGGACGCGTTCCTGAATTTCGTCCTTGATACGCGAAGCAACAATGTCACTCGAACCGCGCAGACTGCCGTCGTCGGCAAGTCCGTCGCCCGTAGTATCAATTCCGGGCGCGACGTCGTAAGGATAGACGCGAACGACGTTACGGAGTGCGGCATCACACTGAAGCGAGAGGTATTCCTTGTAGTTGTCGACGTTGAACACCGCTTTTGCTGTGTCAACGACGCGCCACATGACGGCGATTCCGATTTCCACGGGGTTACCGAGACAGTCGTTGATCTTCTGACGGTTGTTGTTGAGCGTCATGATTTTGAGCGAGATTTTGTTGTTGGCGGTGGGAGTACCCGTATTCAGAGAGAACTGAAGGGAAGCGCTCTTGGTAGCGTGAGAATCAGAATTTCCGACGTCACCGCTTTGCTTGAGCTTGGTTGCGGCAGCAGGGTTGACTGAGCCGCAGAAGGGGTTGACACAGTAAAATCCGTCGCCCTTGAGCGTACCGATGTATTTACCAAAGAGCGTCAGCACCAGTGCTTCCTGCGGCTTGAGAATACGAAGACCGCACAAGGGAAGCCAGCCAATACAAAGAACAACCATCGAAATGCCAAAGAGCACCCAACCGAAGAGAGATCCGCTTTCTCCTGCGATTCCGCCCAAAATACAGCCGACCACGGCGGCAAGAAGCAGAAGTACGTCGAGAATGAGCACGAGCAAACCGTGCTTTTTGTTGGTTAAAATTTTTTCTTCCATAAGAACCTCCTTGAAAATGATATCGTTTTGATATCATCATTGTATCATACGAAAAAAATTTTGTCAAGAGGTTTCCCCAAAAAACTTGACAAATGGGAAAAAATATCGTATAATAGCTTTCGTGAGTTCGTAACCATCCTCACGTTAAACAAAACTAAGGAGAAATCAAAATGAAAACCAAAAACCAAAAGAGTACGCTTTACTTTTGTCAAGCGGCAGTGATTGCCGCGCTGTACGTCGTTCTGACCTTTCTTGCCAACCTCTTGGGACTTGCCAGCGGAGTGATCCAGATCCGACTTTCGGAAATGCTCTGCCTGCTTCCCATCTTCTTGCCTGCGGCAATTCCCGGTGTGACGGTCGGCTGTCTACTCGCCAATCTTCTCACGGCGGCGGTTCCGCTCGATATTCTGATCGGTCCGATCGCAACGCTTCTCGGTGCTCTCGGTACGTATGCTCTTCGGAAATATCGCTGGCTGGCACCGATTCCGCCCATTCTTTCCAATGCGCTGATCATTCCGTTTGTCTTGGTATACGGCTACGGAATGGAGCAGGCGATTTGGTTTATGATGATCACGGTCGGCGTGGGGGAAATTCTTTCGGTCGGTGTGTTGGGAACGGTTTTCGTTCGTGCAAGCGAAAAAGTTTTGAAAAAAATGTAAAAAAGCACTTGACAAATATCGATATCGGTGCTACAATATGATTACAAAATCGCATAGAAATCAGGGGTGCCCACTATATGGCTGAGACGGCGAGAGTCGAACCCTTTACCTGATACGGATAATACCGGCGTAGGAAGATTGCAATCGTCATAGGACTCTATGATTTTAGAATTCACCGCACGGAGATTTCCGTGCGGTTTTGAATTTTTTCAGGAGGTGTTTTTTATGACGAACAAAAACACAAAAACAAAAATGCTCGTCGAGGGCGCCGTCATGGTCGCACTCGCCACGATTCTGAGCTATCTCAGAATTGTGAAATTCCCTTGGGGCGGTGCCATTACCGTTCTTTCGATGCTTCCCATTGTCGTATTTGCCTTGCGTTACGGTTGGAAGAGCGGACTTGCCGTCTCTTTCGTCTATTCCTTGGTTCAGCTGGGACAAGGAATCCTCGTGGACGGTCTGTTCGGCTGGGGCTTGACGGTACCAATGC
>JAZOSZ010000147.1:0-1566 GCA_045657365.1 Eubacteriales bacterium | reverse complement strand
GTTTGCAAATGCACCTTCGGTAACGGAATGGCTGTCATAGACGAAGTCCGTTACAAAGCTGCCATCGGGCATAATCAGTTCAATGGGAGAATGACGGAAGTCGCCCTTACCGATCCCCGAATATTCCTGCGGCAAGGTGTCGAGAGAATACCCGATCCGGTCTCCTTTATAATCGACCGTCGTACCAAGCATGATCGTGTTTTTCAAACGGAGCGCTTCCACGTCGGTGTCGGGAAGTCGTTTGCCGTAGTGGATATGCTCGGCGTGTCCCTCTTCGGTTATCGTGAAAATATAGCTTGTATTACGGGTGCTTAACTTGAATATCTGATTTGAAAATTCAATCATTTTACTCCCCCTTTTCATAAAGCCTGAATTCAAATGGCTTCAATTCTTCCCCAATGTCCGCATAGGCGGAAACGATCAGCTTGCCGAGATTTTCAAGATTTTTCGGCAATTTTGCAGTCTTTCCCGACATATTACATACGGAAACAAGGCTTCTGCCGTCAAGTGAGCGTTCGAAAACGTAAACGCTCTTACCTTCGTAGAGCGCGCGGAAATCACCCTCGCAAAGGACCTTGTCCGTCTTGCGCAGGGCAATCATCTTTTTCCAGAATGCCTGCACACCGTCCTCACGACCGTTTTCGCGTTCGACATTGATTTCCTTATGATTGCCGTTGATCTTCAGCCAAGGCTTGCCGGAGGTAAAGCCCGCTCCTTCGCCGTCCGACCATTGCATAGGTGTTCTCGCATTGTCGCGAGAGGTTCTTTGGATCATCTTCCAACGAATGTTCTTCGGGATACCGAGTCCCTTCGCCATCTTATAAATATTATGGCTTTCAATATCCTCGATCTCGTCGAGATTCTTGAAATCGCCGTTGGTCATGCCGATTTCCTGTCCTTCAAAAACGAAGGGCGTTCCGCGCAGAGTCATCAGCAATCCGGCCATCATGCGTGAAGCCTCCGCTCTGTACGGTCCGAGATCCTCAAAACGGGAGATGAATCTCGGCTGATCGTGGTTTTCAAAATAGCAGGCGTTCCATTCGAGGGAGGTCTGCCATTTCGTCAGCGTTTTCATTACTTTATTCGGGCTGAGACGGGTCTTGAACCACTTGACGAAAACCTGATCGCATTCCATATGCTCAAAATAAAAGATCATGTCCAACTCTCCGCGCGCCTCGTCGCAGAGATCTTTTCCCTGCTTCGTATTGACAAAAACCGTTTCACCGACCGCAAACGCGCCGTAAGGCTCAAGCACTTCTCGACGAAGCTCTTGCAAGATCTTGTGACAGCCTTCCTGGGAGATAAAATGCTCCTGTCCTGTCAGCACAAGCTGCTTTCTGCCGTTTTCAAGGGAGCTTTTGTAAATGATATTGATAACGTCACAGCGGAAGCCGACCACACCCTTGTCGAGCCAGAAGCACATGATATCCTTTACCTCTTCGAGCACATCGGGATTGTGCCAATTGAGATCGGGCTGTTTTTTGGAGAAAAGATGGAGATAATATTCGTCCTCACGATCGCCGAATTTTGAAGTCGGAGGCCAAGCGGTCTTAGGAAGACAATCCA
>JAZOSZ010000146.1:0-2216 GCA_045657365.1 Eubacteriales bacterium | reverse complement strand
CCTGACACCTCTTATTATTATCACCGGCGCTTGTGGCCTTGCCAGCGGTGAATTTGCTGCTCTTCAGCTCCACCTCTTCCAGAACGCAATGCTCGTTGCTGGTATCGTTACGCTGGTTCAGCTTTTCGCAATCGGCCCTATCGGTGGTAATGTTCCGATCATCATGGGTACATCCTCCGGCTTTATCGGTGTTTTCCAGAGCGTAGCCAAAACCATGGGCGGAGGTATCATCGCTTACGGTGCTATCATGGGCGCGTCGATCATCGGCGGTCTTTTTGAAGGCGTTCTCGGTTTTTTCATCAAGCCCCTCAGAAAGTTTTTCCCTGCGGTCGTAACCGGTACGGTTGTTCTTTCCATTGGTCTTAGTCTTATTTCCGTAGGTATT
Organism: Eubacteriales bacterium; assembly: GCA_045657365.1. GTDB lineage: Bacteria > Bacillota > Clostridia > Oscillospirales > CAG-272 > HGM12713. The sequence continues at coordinate 1,831 of JAZOSZ010000146.1, read as the reverse complement.
AACTCCTTCGGCGGCGGTAACAATGCAAAAGACTTTGGCTCTCTTGAAAACCTTCTTCTTGCGCTTTTTGTTCTTGCGATGATCCTTTTCTTCAAGCACGGAACAAAGGGCTTCACAAGCTCGTCTTCTATCCTTCTCGGTATTATCTGCGGTTATATTGCAGCATTCATTATGGGACTCGTTCTTCCTACAACCGGTGTTACGGCAGACGGTGTGGAATACACGAAAGCATGGGTTCTCAATTGGCAGAAGGTTGCAGATGCTGCTTGGTTTGAAATTCCCAAGTTTATGCCCGTAAAGCCTGTATTTGATCTTCGCGCAATCCTTCCTGTTCTCATTATGTTTGTTGTTACTGCGGTTGAAACCGTAGGTGATATTTCCGGTGTTACAGAGGGCGGCTTCGGCAGAGAAGCAACCGATAAGGAGCTTTCCGGCGGTGTTATTTGCGACGGTGTCGGATCTTCCTTTGCGGCTCTCTTCGGCGTGCTTCCCAACACCTCGTTCAGCCAAAACGTAGGTCTCGTTGCTATGACCAAGGTAGTTAACCGTTTTGCGCTCTCTATGGGAGCGATCTTCCTCATTCTCTGCGGTCTTTGCCCCAAGCTCGGCGCGATCGTTTCCATTATGCCTCAGTCCGTTCTCGGCGGCGCTGCCGTTATGATGTTCTCCTCCATCGTCATTAGCGGTATTCAGCTTATTACAAAAGAGCCTCTTACGGGCAGAAATCTCTCCATCGTAGCGGTTGCTCTCGGTGTCGGCTACGGTATGGGTGCAAATACAGGTATTCTTGCGAATACTCCTGAGGCAGTACAGCTTATTTTCGGCGGTTCCGGTATCGTTCCCGCGGCTCTCGTTGCGATCCTTCTCAATATCATTCTTCCCAAGGACAAGCCTGCCGCACCTGCTGTTGAAGAAGCAACAGCTGAAAAGGCAGAAGAAAAGACCGAGGAAGTCAAAGAAGAAGTAAAAGCAGAAGCTGCAAACTGATTGCATATCAATAAAAAAGCCAAGTTTCAAAAACTTGGCTTTTTCTTTACAGCTGTTTTAAAAATTCAAGATCTTCCGGAGTATCCGTGTCCATTAACTCAAATCGATCCCGTGCGCAGACTGTCCTTACGCGCTCGGGATATTTTTTTGCCAAAACGCCGCCGCCCTTACCCTCGGGCAGGGATGATAGCTCTGCGAACGTCCACGCGGGGAAAAGAACGGGCGCACCCGGCGTTCCGTCAAAGCTTACGCGCCAGATATCATCGGGGTGATTTTTCGCGGCAAGCGCAAGCGCGGCAACGGTCTCCCATCTTAAAAGCGGTTGATCGCCTGGGCAAAATACGCAAGCATCGGATTCCCCGATCGCCTCTATGCCGAGCCGAACGGTATCGTTTCGGTGGGGGAGATCGTGAAGAACGCTTTCCATGCCGTGCAGGCAGCAAAGCTCCGCCACGTCGGCGTGTCGGGTAACGACGACGCGCTTTTCGAAAATTCCTTCCGTGGCTTCCGCCGCGCGAAGGATCATCGGCTGTCCGTGAAAATCAGCCATCAGCTTGTTTCCGCCGAAGCGCTTGCCCATGCCCGACGCCATGATGACGCAGGAAATCCTGCCGAACGGATCGTCGAGGTCTACGAGGAAAACGTCGGGTCTTTCGCAAAGCGATTGCAAAAAGGGAAGTGACTGCTTGCGGACGACTGCCGCCACGCGCTTTTTTTTCATCAGAAGCTCCAGCGCGCGGCAATAAGCGGGACATTCGGTTTCCAAATATCCGATCTCGTCGACGGAGATCCATTCATCCGCGCACGAAGCCAACCGCTCCAGAAGCGCTACGCCAAGCGAGGC
>JAZOSZ010000145.1:0-2125 GCA_045657365.1 Eubacteriales bacterium | reverse complement strand
CCCTTCCCGTAAACCGGGAAGGGGAGTTTGATAGTGCAGATTTCTTTGTTCAGCTCCTGAATATCGTTGTTAGTGCTTTCGGCGTAATATATCTTCGATATGATATGGTTCACGCGATATGTTCGGCTGTGCTGCGGAATTTTTATTTGATAAGGGTTTCGTATGACAGACCGTATTTGGCGGCGATATCCGAGGCAAAACTCTTGCCTTCGGGTATTCCACGTGTAATTTTGTAGGTGCGGTGTTTACCGTTCAAGATACCCGCGTTGAGATAATCAAATCCTTGGCAATCCCCCTCCGCTTGGGCCTCGTCAATGCGGCGGCTGAGGTGATGAAAGTGCGTTCCGAAAATAGCGTATGCGCCGTAGTTTCTGATGGCACGTAGGATTTCAAAGGCGAGAAGGCATCCCTCTTCGGAGTCTGTTGAGGAAAATGTTTCGTCAAAAAGGCAGAGACTGTACTTGTTGATGCTTTCGAATATCTGCTTGATACGGATGCATTCGTCCTCGAGTCTTCCGGTATTTTCATTAGCGGAATATTTGGGGAAATGAACATAAATGTGATCAATGGGGCTGATGTCGATTTCTTTGGCTGGGATGAGCATTCCGAGCTGAGCCAGTATCTGAGCCATTCCGACAGAAACGAGAAATACCGTCTTTCCGCCGTTGTTGGGACCCGTGAGAATGAAAATATGTCCGTTTTTGTCAAATTCGATGTCGTTCGGGACAATATTATTTATCTCACCGTTCTCACCCATACGGATAGCAAGCGCGGGATTGTATAGCTGACGCGCACGGAAAACGCGTTCTTCCTTTGCGTGATAATTCGGTATGCAGAGCGGTACGCCGGATTCCGCAAGTTTTTTGTGTATTTTGGTTACGATCAAAATGAACTGCAAGTCGGGGAGCAGATCGAGCAGAAACGCAAGGTGGTCTGCGATATATTTGGAAAATTCGCGTGGCCAACTTTTTACCGCACGTATAAAGAGTTTGTCGACCGAGCGGAGGATGGAATCCTGGAGAAGCTTAAATTCATCGGGGCGCAGAGCTTTGTCTACAGCAATGATGGGCTCGATCGCCTCTAGTCCATTCGGTGTGAAATCCATTCGCAAAATTTTGTCCACAAGCTTGCCGGATTCGATATATTGGTCGTTGACCGAGAGAATACCCATTTCGATGGGCGAGAGCTTGGTGTCAAAATTGAAGCCGACGGAAATGCTTTTTATTCGTGTAATTTTTTCGATCAGCTTTCGTGAGCCTACTTTGAGATCGTGGTACTCGCTGCTATTCGCGATGCGGTGTATCCGTTCAAACAGTTGACGGAATTCCTCCGAGGCAAACGATTCTTTTTCGGAAATAGAGGTGTAGTATTCTTCTGCCTCGTCGATTATTTCAAAATAAAATTCAAGCTGCTTTGCGCTGAAGATCGAACGCTCTTTGTTACCGATTTCGGTTTCACTGCGTAGCACATCGGAAATGCCGGATATCTTTCGGCTGATGCTGCCGAGAAGCTCATAAAGTCCGCGCATCTTCAAAGCATCGCTGAAAACTATGCTTCGTCTTTTAAGTACTTCGATGTCATCACTGAAATAATCCGAAATATTGATTTTTGAATCGTAAAGAAGATCGTCGGCGCCCAGGCTTTTAAGCACTTCGGCATCGCAGATAGGTAAGTTTTTTCTTTCAAAGAACGTGTACATCGCGAATCCTCGCTTTCAATAAGATTGCCGCTGCAAGCGCGGAAAGGTGGATAAATAACGGCCAGAACAGAGAATAATACCGCCGCCATACGCGGCAATACTGGCGAAAGAGCAGAAACAGCAATGCCCAGACCAAACCGACGATTTGCAAAAAAATCTCAATGGGTGCGAGCACAGCGAGAGTCTGCAAGATAAGTATCATTATCCCCCAACCGATGAGAACGCCACGCGGGATTGTCAGATGCTCGATGCTTTCGCTTATCACAACCAAACGCCAGCTGTCGGTATATTTTTCAAGTATTTTCCCTTTTTGATTTAGAGATTTTTTTAGCAGGTGTAGATTCAGTTCAATCTTCGCCATATTGACCTCCTGATATTACCGATTGCTCATTTTGCCTTTAGCGCGTTTTAAAGTCGGATCGTAGC
>JAZOSZ010000144.1:0-3649 GCA_045657365.1 Eubacteriales bacterium | reverse complement strand
GATCCCGAAACGCAGGTTGTTCTTCCTCTGCTTGAGAGTGATCTTCTGACGGTAATGCAGGCGTGCACGAACGGAACACTGGCAGATACCGAGGTCAAGTTCTCCGAAAAGGCGGCTTGCTGTGTGATTATGGCGTCGGGCGGTTATCCTAAGGCGTATGAGAACGGATTTGAGATCACCGTCGAGGACGGAATGAGCGCGAAGATCTACTTTGCCGGTGCCAAGGAAAAGGACGGCGCGCTTGTGACGGCAGGCGGTCGCGTATTGGGCGTAACGGCGGTTGGAAACTGCCTTGCCTGTGCGATTGCCGCATCGTATGAGAACGTAAAGAAAGTCAACTTTGCTCACGCACACTACCGCACGGATATCGGCAAGAGAGCAATGGAAGCTTTGAAGTAATTGCAATAAACAATAGGAGCATAAAATATGGTTTACAGAGTGTACGTGGAAAAGAAAGCAGAGCTTGCCAATGAAGCGCGCAATCTTTTCGGCGAAATTAAAAATCTTCTTTTCATCAATGAGCTGACGGGACTTCGTATGATGAACCGCTATGACGTAGAAAATATTGAGAAGCCTCTTTTCGACTACGCCGTAGGAACGGTTTTCTCCGAGCCTCAGTTGGATATCGTTACCTACGAGCTTCCCGCCGATGACGCTACGGTATTTGCCGTCGAGTATCTGCCGGGACAGTTCGACCAGAGAGCCGATTCTGCTGCACAGTGTATTCAGCTCTTCTCGCAGGGCGAACGCCCCACGGTCAGAACGGCAAGAGTATATCTCCTGTACGGTAATTTGAGCGCAGAGCAGATCGCCGCGATCAAGAAATACGTCATCAACCCTGTGGAGAGCCGCGAAGCGTCGCTTGACACGGTAGAAACCCTCAAGGCAACCTACGAGATTCCCACGACGGTCAAAACCCTCGACGGATTCACAAAGCTTGAGGATGCTGAGCTTGCTGACTTTATCAAGACCTACGGTCTTGCAATGGATCTGGACGATATCCGCTTCTGCCGCAATTATTTCCGCACGGAAGACAGAGATCCCACCATTACCGAGATCCGTATGATCGATACCTACTGGTCGGATCACTGCCGTCATACCACCTTCCTGACGACAATCGATAAGGTGAGCTTTGAGGATGCGCAACTGCAGGCAACCTACGAGGACTACCTTGCAACGAGAAAAGCACTCGGTAGAACGAAGCCCGTCAATCTGATGGACGTCGCTACCCTTGCCGTCAGACACCTGAAGGCAGAAGGCAAGATGCCTCACCTCGATGAGTCCGAAGAGATCAACGCTTGTACCGTTAAGATCAAGGTTGACGTGGACGGAGAAAAGCAGGATTGGCTCTTGCTCTTCAAGAACGAAACGCATAACCACCCCACCGAGATCGAACCCTTTGGCGGTGCGGCAACCTGTATCGGCGGTGCTATTCGTGACCCGCTGTCGGGACGTTCTTACGTCTACGCCGCAATGCGTGTTACGGGCGCTTCCGATCCCCGCAAACCCGTCGATCAGACGATGGCAGGAAAACTGCCCCAGAGAAAGCTCGTCACTACGGCGGCAGCAGGATATTCTTCCTACGGTAACCAGATCGGTCTGGCAACCGGGCAGGTTGACGAAATTTATCACGACGGCTACGTTGCCAAGCACATGGAGATCGGCGCGGTGATCGCCGCTGCTCCCGCAAAGAACGTTCGCCGCGAGGTTCCCGAAGACGGAGACGTCGTCATTCTGCTTGGCGGAAGAACGGGACGCGACGGCTGTGGCGGAGCTACGGGTTCGTCGAAATCTCATACGCTTTCTTCGCTCGAATCCTGCGGTGCAGAGGTTCAGAAGGGTAACGCCCCCGAGGAAAGAAAACTGCAAAGACTTTTCCGCAACCCCGAAGCGTCCGCAATGATCAAGCGTTGCAACGACTTCGGTGCAGGCGGTGTCTCGGTTGCGATCGGTGAGCTTGCCGACGGACTGGAAATTGATCTGAATGCCGTTCCCAAAAAGTACGAGGGACTTGACGGTACCGAGCTTGCGATCAGTGAGTCGCAGGAGAGAATGGCAGTTGTTGTCGAAGCGAAGGACGTGGAGCGTTTCATCGCGCTCGCAGGCAAGGAAAACCTCGAAGCTACCGTCGTAGCCAAGGTCACCGAGCTGCCTCGCCTCGTGATGCACTGGAACGGAAAGACGATCGTCGATCTTTCGCGTGAATTCCTCAACTCCAACGGAGCAGAGAAGCATATTGAAATTACCTGTGCAAAGCCCGAATCCTTCGCTCGCAAGGCAGAGGGAAGCTTCGAGGCACAGATGAAGACGCTTGCTACCGATATCAATGTCTGCTCGCGCCGCGGTCTTGTTGAGCGCTTTGACTCGACGATCGGCGCAGGCAGCGTTACGATGCCGTTTGGCGGTAAAACTCAGAGCACGCCCGCGCAGCTGATGGTCAATAAGATCTCGGTCGAAGCGGCAGATACCGACACCTGTTCCTTTATGGCTTGGGGCTATAACCCCTTCATTTCGGAAAAGAGCCCCTATCACGGTGCATACCTTGCCGTTGTTGAATCGGTTTCTAAGCTGATCGCAGGCGGCGCAGAGTTCCGTGACGTTTACCTGACCTTCCAGGAATATTTTGAAAAGCCGATGAAGGAACCCACCCGTTGGGGCAAGCCTCTTTCCGCGCTGCTCGGAGCATTCCGTGCGCAAAAAGAGCTTGGCATCGGCGCGATCGGCGGTAAGGACTCGATGAGCGGAAGCTTTGAGAATATCGACGTTCCCCCCACGCTCGTTTCCTTTGCGGTTACGACGGGCAAAACGAGCCACGTGATGACGCAGGAATTTAAGGCGGCAGGACATAATCTCTACCTCCTCAAACCCGAGACGACCGAGGACGGTCTGCCCACGGCAGAATCGCTCAAGGCGCTCTACCGTACCGTTTTCGCTCTTGTTCAGGAGAAGAAGATCGTAGCGGCATACACGCCGACTTACGGCGGTGTGGCTGAGGCTCTGATGAAGATGAGCTTCGGTAACGAAATCGGTGTTGCAATTTCCGAGAACGTTACGCTCGATGAGCTCTTCGGCTACAACTACGGCGCGTTTATCGTTGAATCGGTCGCAGGTGCTCAGATCGACGGTCTGCTCCTTGGTAAGACCACCGAGAACTTCGCGCTGACCTACGGCGCTGAAGCAATTGATATGAAGGCACTTTATGCCGAATACGAGAATACGCTGGAGGGCGTATATCCCACCCACGCCGCAGAGGCAAAGGGCGAGATTCCCGCATTCTCCTTTGAGGGTAAGAGCGCTGTCGCTCCCGCAGTACTTTGCAAGAAGCCGAAGGTTCTCATTCCCGTATTCCCGGGTACGAACTGCGAGTACGATACCCAGAAGGCATTCCTGCGCGCAGGTGCCGAGGCTGAAATCTTCGTCATCAATAACCTCTCCTCGAAGGGCATTTCCGATTCGGTCAGTGCTTTTGCAGAGAAGATCAAGGACTCGCAGATCATTTTCATTCCTGGCGGATTTTCTGGCGGTGATGAGCCCGTCGGTTCGGGTAAGTTTATCACGGCATTCTTCCGCAACGGTGCCATCAAGGAGCAGGTCAACGACCTTATTAAGGTTCGCCGCGGTCTGATGGCAGGTATCTGTAACGGATTCC
>JAZOSZ010000143.1:0-5893 GCA_045657365.1 Eubacteriales bacterium | reverse complement strand
CGCCGTTTTCATCAATCACGCCAATCACGCGATCGAACGCATCTTTCATCTGATAAATGACACTTTGAAACAATCTGTTAGACATAGTTCACAAACCTCGCAAAAAACTTTTTTCAAAGAAATTGTATATACTATCCTATATTATAAACTATTTTTTGTGAGTTTTCAATAGGTTTTTAATAATTTTTAATAATTTTTAATATTTTTTTGTATTCAAATTATCTAAGAAGCCAAAAAAAATATTTTCGTTATTTTACTCAACCGCCAAGTTCCGTCACATAAACCAAACAAGAAAGAACGAATCCCGAAGCCGTTTCGGTCCTCAAAATTCTCTTTCCAAGACCGATTGCACGCAATCCGCTTGCTTGCGCTTTCGCCACTTCTTCCAACGAAAAACCGCCCTCACTGCCGATGACAATTGCTACGGTAGCAGAATCTTTCAAGAGCAAATCCCCCTCTCCTCGCAAAACCTCCCCCAAGGGTTCGGTTCCGTCCCCCTCGTAGCAGAACAGCTTAATATCACATTGCGATGCAAGAGAAATCATTTCTTCAAACGACACCGTTGCGCAAACATTGGGGATCACGCTGCGTCCGCTTTGCTTTGCCGCCTCTGCCGCAATTCTCTGCCGGCGCTCTGTCTTTCTCGCTTCTGCGTCGGGCTTCATACGAACGACGCAACGCTCGCTTTCAAACGGAACGATCTCCGACGCTCCGCATTCTACCGCTTTTTGAATCACAACGTCAAGCTTGTCTCCCTTGGGAAGCGCCTGAAATACCGTAATGCGACAGTTCGGCTCACGCTCCGAGCGTCGTGTGGTATTCACGCGAACCAACACCTCACGATCTTCGTCAAAGGACTCGATCACCCCGTCGTATTCGATTCCTTGCATATCGCAAAGTGTCAAGGAATCCCCCACTGCCATACGAAGAGACCTCGCAATATGATGCGCATCAGCTCCGAACAGATGTGCGGTATTTTCAGTTACCTGTTCTTTTTGTATAAAAAATCTTGGCATACAACGCTTCCAAACCAAACCTTTCAAAAATCATCACGCTTCCAAAAAATCCTCTGCAAAAGCGTAAGATTATTATAACATTTTTTGTCGTATAATGCAAGTCTTTTTTCGGCTTTTTTGTTTTTTGCGTGGTTGACAAAAATTCCAAAATATGTTATAATATTTTAAAATATATTTTGCTTTTATGTTCGACAGTTTGATTATATAAATATGGAAAGGACGTTGATTATGTACGCAGATGTCTCGGGCAAGGTGAAAGAGGCACATTTCCCTTTCAGAAATTCTTCGCCGCTGTCCTCAAATCAAAATAGAATATTGAACATTTTATGCTATACCGTCGTCGCTGTCACGTTCGCTTCGATGCTCGGTATTATTTTATATTACATCTATGCCTTTGCCGCAAAGTCGATGGGAAGTACGCAGTTCGACTGGCTTCTCAGCATCTTCTCGGATTTCGTGGAGATTATGAACGCCTCGCTCAAGAACAGCCCCTATCTGACAAACGGAACCTCCTATCCCCCTCTTGCGGTAATCGTTCTGTATCCTTTCGCGTTGATCTGTCAGGGCGTATTCGCCAAATATGCGGGAATGGAGCTGACGCTGGACGAGCTTACCTCTCGTGTAATTCAACACCCCGAATTCTGGATTGCTATCGTACTGTTTTTCCTTCTTTCCATCGGATCGCTGTGGCTGATCGTGACAAAAAAATACCGTCTTACTCCTATCGCATCACTCAAAACAGGACTGCTGATTATGTGCTCTGCGCCCTGTGTATATGCAATTATGCGTGGAAATACGATCTATTTTGCCCTGATTTTTTCCCTGCTTTTCCTTTTGCTTTACGATCACCCCAAGCCTTGGATTCGTGAGATCGGCTATCTTTGCCTTGTCGTCGCAGGCTGTATTAAATTGTATCCTCTGTTTTTAGGGGTCTTCTTGCTCCGAAAGAAAAAGTTTTTTGCGTCCGCAAGGGTTGCCGTATATTTCTTTGTAATCTTCTTCCTTTCGTTCAAGATTTTCAGCACGGGACTTGAGGGAATGGACCCGTTTTTAGACAATCTTACCGGATTTATGTCCAATGAAGAGCGGTTGCTTTCGATGCGAAACCTTTCCCTCTCTTCCTTGATTTATAAAGCCTTTTATCTGATTTCTCCGAGCATAGCGAACGCTTCCTTCTTCAACGTATTTACCTTAGTGGCAATTGCACTCATATTCCTTGTGGCAACCGTCACTGCCATCTTTACCCGTTCCGATTTTTCGCGTTCGGTGATTGCTTCGGGCATTATCATTTTAATCCCTACCATTTCTTATTTCTACGTTTTGGTCTTCACCTTCCTTCCCTTGATAGAATTCATTCAAGAAATCGACCAATTTTCCAAGCGAAAGAAAACGATTTATACCATCTTATTCCTCTTCCTGTATTCTTGTATCTTTCTTTTAACGCAGTGCTTTGTTCCTCAAGCGCTCGTAATTATCGCAATGCTGGGAATTGAATTTTACAGCGTCATTCGTCGGGAAATTCTTCCCCGACTGAAAAAGAAACCGCAAAACGTTTGATGTTTGACGTATGAAATACCGAATCCAAGATCAAAACAGTTCCCCCGCCTACTTACAACTATATTATCAGTTGCGACAGGATATCGTGGCGGGAATCTATTCTGCAGGCGCAAAGCTTCCCTCCAAACGACTGTTGGCGGAAGAAGCAGAATGCAGTGTCATTACCGTAGAGCACGCTTATTCGATTCTCTGTGACGAGGGATATATCGAAGCTCGTGAGCGAAGCGGATATTTTGTGATCTATCAGTCAATCGATTTTCTCTCCAAAGAGCAAGAGCGCACCTCAGAAGGTATGGAGCCCTCTCTTCCGAGGCATCAAGCATCGCACGCAGAGTTTCCCTTTTCTGTCCTTGCCAAGACGATGCGCCGTGTGCTAAGCAAATACGAGGGACAAATTCTCATCAAATCCCCCAACCACGGCTGTCCCGAATTACGGCAAACCATTGCTGAATACCTGGCACGCAGTAATGGAATGCGCGTCCTTCCCGAACAAATTATCATCGGTTCGGGAGCGGAATATCTCTACAGTATGATTGCTCAACTGTTGGGAAAAGATCGAATCTTTGCCTTGGAATCTCCTTCCTACGATAAAATCCGTAAGGTTTATGAAAGTAACGGCGTCGTTTGTGACCTCTTGACGCTCGGGGCAGACGGTATCAAATCGTCCGAGCTTGAACGAACGAAGGCGACGGTACTCCACGTAACACCCTTCCATAGCTTTCCCAGTGGAATTACGGCAGACGTTTCCAAAAGAAACGAATACCTTCGCTGGGCAGAAACACGCGGTGGATACCTCGTGGAAGACAATTTTGATTCCGAACTGACCGTCTCCCGAAAAAATGAAGATACCATCTTTTCGATGTCGCAAAACGATTCGGTCATCTATCTGAACACCTTTTCCAAAACAATTGCTCCTTCGATCAGAATCGGATATATGGTATTACCAAAAAGACTTTTGGACGTATTTGAAGAAAACCTAGGATTTTACTCCTGTACCGTTCCCGTCTTTGATCAATACGTCTTGGCGGAACTCATCGCAAACGGTGACTTTGAGAGACATATCAACCGAATGCGCCGCGCAAGACGAAATTCCATGTAAGTTAAAAACGCATCTGCCAATGGCAGATGCGTTTTTTCTTACGGCTTACAGATGTCACACGACTGATAACCTTGATCAATCAAAGACTGCTTTGTTCCCGTGAAGACATTCTTGTTGGAGTTACTGATTTTCGGAACCGAGGAGCAGGTCGGCCAATGGATTAGCTTCCTGTTCGTATTCAAAATGTAAGTTTTTTTCTCATTCGCGTTGACGTCTTCCTCAGAATCGTTATTTTCGTTCTCCTCTTGATTTTCTCGATCCGCTTCGTTCTTGCCCGAAGTGTCGGGAAGTTTGTCGGCATCTTCATTCAAACGGCTGTCTCCCGTGAGATAGTTGATCATAATTCCCGGCTGAACGTTGTAAACGAAAACGTTAAAGCAAATACCGTCTCCGTGATCTTCCACCGAGTAAGCTTCTACCTGCACACCACTGGCGACCAGATTGCGCCCAACAAAAATCGGTGTCACACGGTACATTACGTGATTTTCCGTTTCTTTGATATAGTCGGCTACCATATTTTCAAACGGCAACATCCCATCGACGTTCATATACCGCGTTCCCGTAATCAGATTTCTCTCGTTGGCGTTTTCACCCGTCAGCTGAAATCCGATCAGGTGGCATCGGTTATACAGATATCCGCCGTCAACAAGGTCCGTATCATATTTTTTGTTGATCCAACCCGAAGGCTTGACGCTGCTAATGCTTTCGCGGTCTTCGGTCGGCATCAGATCCTTTCCGATGCAGGCGTGCGTAACGCCGCAACGGCCGAGAGAATCCAATTTACTATAGGTCTCATACGACGTTTTCGTTTTCTTTTCTTCGTCGGAAAATTCAGGCTTGTTACCGTTCAGTTCAACGTAAGGAGAGCCGGAATAATCGGGAATCCCTTCCACTGAAGCATATCCGAGAACCTCTTCCCGTTCGTTCTCATCGCCACCACCGCCGTTACCGCCACTGTTCCGATCGAAATCAATACAGCTGACAAACGAAAGGCAAAGAATTGACAGAAGCAACAAAAGCGCTAATAATTTACGTTTCATCGTTCAAATATCTCCTTGGTAATCAATTCGTGCGAAGAACCTGCGAATTCCTCACGGTAGCATACGTCAAACCCTTCTCCCGAAAGGTCGATATCAAAGGAAAGATCAGACGGATAGTGGCGATTCCACCAATAGACCGTCACAGATTCAATCTTCGCAAGAAAAGGCGCGCAGGAACGGTCCTCGACAAAGCACCATTCTCCCTCTCCCGCTTTTTTTAAGAAGTCATCGGAAGCCAAAACCTCTGCTCCCTTTTCTTCGGCTCCGTCAAAGAGCGGCAAAGAATACGGCGAAATCCAAAGTTTACCGTTTCCCACCGTGCAAAGAAGATTTTCAATCAAAACACGGTCTCTGCTCTGACGGCGGTGATTGAATGTCATTCCCTTTCGTTCATCCAAACAAACGATCAGCTTCATTCGCTTACTTTGTCTTGCGGTGTTCGGCAATCATATCGTGTTTGATCTGCCAAAGCTTCTCGGAAAGGTCAACGTAATAATTATGAGGATTCGTAAAACGGCGAACCTCATCCCACATTCCTTCAATTTCTTCCTGACAATGCTTGCGGATCTCAGCAAGTGTCGGAAGCTCGTACACAAGTTCTCCCTCAAGGAAGATCGGCTTCTGAAGCTCGGTTGCCGTATAATCTTCCAATATCTTTCTCTTCCAGGTATGATCGGGATCAAAGAGCTCGATCGGCTTCGTATCGTCGATCACCTCATCGTAAACGCAAATCAGGTCTGCTTCTGCCTTACCCGTTTCTTTTCCGCGCAAACGGTAAATCTTCTTAAAATGCGGTGTAGTGATCTTTCCGACGTTTTCACTGATTTTAATCTTCGGCAAAATCGTTCCGTCTGCCTTTTCGATCGCGCAAAGCTTATAAACACCGCCAAAGACGGGATCACTCTTTGCCGTAATCAGACGCTCACCCACGCCAAAGGCATCGATTTCTGCGCCCTGACGAATGAGTTCTCGAATAATATACTCGTCCAAGGAATTGGAAACGACAATCTTACATTCGGTCAATCCTTCCTCGTCCAGCTTCTTACGAATCTTTTTGGTCAGATACGTGACGTCACCCGAATCGATTCTGACGGCGCATTTGGTAATTCCCTTCGGAACAAGAATTTCCTTAAACGCACGAATGGCGTTGGGAAGACCGCTTTCCATTACGTTATACGTAT
>JAZOSZ010000142.1:0-2002 GCA_045657365.1 Eubacteriales bacterium | reverse complement strand
TAGTCGCGCATCAGCTTGCGCCACTCGTCGTGTACCGAGCTTCCCCCGAGAATCTCAGACGCTTTCTGCATATCCTCGACCTCATAGTAAGCAAAGAGAAGATCTCCCTCGCGCCAGATCGAATAGTTTTCGATACCTGCTTTTTTGAGAATTGCCAACATCTCGGGCCAGACCTCGGCGTGATATTTTTCATACATCTCACCGCCGCCCTCACGAAGTCGCATCAGAATTCCCTTGCGTTCCATATTCTCCCTCTTTTCTTCTTGAATTTCTTTATTTTCAATTTCATTGTATCATCAAGGAACCAAAAAAACAATATCACTTCCATATTCTTTTGTATCAAAACTATACTTTTTAAACATCCTACATTTCAAAAATAGGCATTTTGACGGTTTTATAAAAAATATTCTATCATCAATTATAAAAATAGCATATAAAAAGCCTGAAATCTTTTCTTTTCAATTGACAAATTTATACTCTTTGTGGTATAATCAAGTTGCATTTTAAAAGTTTTTCGCTCAAAAAGGAGTCTGATTCGTGCGAATTTATGAAAAAAACACGCACTTCGTCAACAAAGAAGGCGTTCTCATCAAAAAATATATCAGTAATATCACCACCCACCGCCATTCTCACGATTTTCTGGAGATCGTCTACATTCTCCGTGGAAGCGGAATTCACGAGATCGGCGAAACCACCTACACGATGTTCCCCGGCTGTCTTTATATCGTGGACAGCGGTGAGGTACACAATCTGAATTTTCACGAAACCTCGGAATATTATAACCTCTTCCTCAAAGAGGATTTTTTGCAGGAAATTTTCCTCTCGCTTGACGGTGCCGAGGTCGATGCGCTCTCATTTTTGCGCAGCGGCAAGCATTCCGAGCCCTTCGTCCGTTTTCCTGCCGAAAAGAATCCTCTCGTGCAGGAGCTGTTCGCGCAATGCTATTTTGAACTGCACAAGGCAGAAGAACCCGAACGCGCGCTCGTGCGTCACTACCTTTCCCTGCTTCTTTTGGAATACGCCTCTGCCCTGCGTCAGATCGAGCAGACACGTCAGCCCGATCTGATTTTGCCGCGCGCGATCGACTATATCAACCGACATTACCGCGAGCCCCTTTCGATCGACGAGATCGCACACCATTACAACTACAATCCCGTCTATTTCGGGCGGCTGTTTCAAAAATACTACGGCCGTCCGATCAAAAGCTATATTGCCGACCTTCGCCTGACCTTTTCGGCAGAGCTTCTCGAAACGACGAGCTACAGCATTGACGAAATCGTGCTTCAGGCAGGCTTTGGCAACAAGCTCCAATTCTACAAAAAATTCAAGGAACGCTTCGGTTGTACGCCGAAAGAATATAAAAACCGACTTCTTGAGCAGGACAATCTCTTAGCCGTTGCCGCCCCCGCCGTCGCGCACAGCGACACGCTCCCGCTCTCGCGGTTCCATTGGTCGGCAACAAGTGACGCAGGAGAAGAGCTTTACGAGATGACCGCTCCCGACGATTCGATGATCCGCGCAGGAATCTATCCGAACGACACGCTTCTTTTTTCGTCGCAAACGACTGCGGAAAACGGAGAGATCGCCGTCTTCGCCCTCTCGGACGGAACGCTCGTCGCGCGTCAGCTCTATCTTCTCGGAGACGGGGGAGAATCGATTCTTCACGCCTGTGGAACCGACCCTCAAAAATACCCCGATCTCTATCTGAACGCACCAAAAATTCTCGGTGTCGTCGTCAGAGTTCTGCACGATCCGAAAAACAGTCGATTTTTTCTGTAAATTATTTTAAAAAGCCCTTTTATTTTGCAAAAATATCTGTTATAATAAGAGATACTACTCAAACGTTCGTTCGGAGGAATCCATGACTTATAACGAAATCTGCTTAGAGCTTGCCGAAGCGGGCATCGAAAATGACCGCGGCGAGGCGGCAATGCTCATCTGTCAGTTCTGCCATATCAATAAAGCCGAGCTTTTGCAACGGCGCGACGAGGACTTTGACTGT
>JAZOSZ010000141.1:0-1647 GCA_045657365.1 Eubacteriales bacterium | reverse complement strand
GCCTGCGCTCTGGCAAGGGGCAGATATTTTTGGTAATATGCCCCATCGGTTGCATCATATCGATTTCCCACGTAGACCCATTCGCACAGCTCATAGAATAGAAAGTAGTCCAGCGTGCGCCGCCAATCGGCATAGGAGATGCCTTTTTCTTTTAAGATCTTTTGGTAGTAATAGTCGATGGCAAAGTCTTTGTCTGCGTTGCTCATGTAGAAAAAAGCACCTTCGGCTTCCTCTCCGTGGGCAATCAGACGGGCAAGGGAAACGGGGTAGGGGAGAAGGCCACCGCATTCCCAATCAATCAAAACGGCCCTGTCCTCTGCTACAAGGACATTGAAGGGGAGTAGATCGTCATGGCAAAAAGCTCTGGGAGCTTTTTGATATATTTCTAAAAACTGTTCGTAGACTTTTTCTAAGAGAGTATCCTTCAAATAATTGGCCCGATTGCGACGGGCATGGAGGCTTTCTTCATAGCTGTCTCCATAGGCGGATAGTTCCTGCTTTTCCCACGTCTCCTTCTGCATGGCAATCAGGGCATCCAAGGCCAAAATGAGCTTGCGGCGATTGCACTTGCGTAAATCCTCGCCCTCGATGTACTCCATAAGAAGATATGTTTTGTCGTCTGCTACAAGGGTTTCAAAAATATGAGGTACGCTCATGCCTAAGCTTGCAAGAAATCGGAGGTAAAGGTCTGCTTCTTTTTGTTTGGCTTCCTTTAGAATATAGTGAGTGCCATCCGCATCAATGCGCCATACTGAATAGAGTGCATCGTCTTCTTCGTGTTTTAACTGCGTAACAGTTACTTCCTCTGCGAGAGAAAGGATAGAGAACCGTTGTAGTATGCTTTCCAATTCCATGCTTGACGTACCTCCCTTCCTGTGAGGTGATTTTTAATTTCTTTATTATACAACAAATTCTTCCTAAATGCAATGAAAACAGAGTTTGTTCTACAATCGGGGAATGAGCGTTAAGGAGCCCTGTTGTAGTTGCTATCGGAATAATTCGTACAGTAATTTTGTGTTTTCTTCATTCAAATTTAAATCATTTACAACTTTTCCGATGCTTTGCGCTCCCTTGATGGAGATGTCCTCAGGGGAAAAGAATGACTTGATTTCAAGCATTTTTTTCAAGCAACGCTCCTGCTTGCCCGGCACACGCCAGTCAAAATCACTGTCGGAAAAACGGAAGGTCGTTCCGTCTGTCATCTTAATTTTAATTTCGTATTCCCAACGCCCGGACGTGCGATAGCCTGAGACATACTGTGCCTGAATGGTCAAATGGGAAAAATCTTCCGGCGTATAGGGTGCAGAGGATTCCGTGTTCAGGACAGTATAACTGATGATATGATTGTTTTCCAACAGGCAATCCCGTCCGCAAAATCCCAAAGGTGCAAGCAACAGGCAAACGAGAAACCCGATAAGCCAAATTCTTCTCATACGGCGGCGAAACCGAATTTCCGAGGGTTTAACCGAGATTTGCTTTCGCCGTGCATCAAAAAGCGGAAAATAATCTTCTCTCCAAGGTGCATCGCCGTAATGAATCTTACGATTTCCAAAGAGAGGCTTTTTATCTTCCAAGGCGTAAAGAAAGAATACCAGCGCACTGCCTTCCATATATACCAGCAGAGGTAACACAAAAAGAAAACTCGAG
>JAZOSZ010000140.1:0-3632 GCA_045657365.1 Eubacteriales bacterium | reverse complement strand
CTCTCGCAATCGAAACTCTCTGCTTCTGACCGCCTGAAAGCTTGACTCCTCGCTCTCCGACGTAGGTATCGTACCCGTTCGGTAACGACAGAATAAACTCATGGGCGCCCGCAAGCTTTGCCGCAGCAACGATCTCCTCGTCGCTTGCTCCCTGCTTTCCGTAAGCGATATTTTCGCGGATACTGCCAGAGAAGAGATACACGTCCTGCGCCACGACTCCGATATTTTCACGGAGTGAACGCAACGTCAATCCCGAGATCGGTTTTCCGTCCAGAAGAATTTCTCCGCCCGAGGCGTCGTAAAATCTCGGAATGAGCGAGCAAAGCGTCGTCTTTCCACCGCCCGATGGACCGACCAACGCGATACTCTCGCCTGCCTTAACCTTTAAGTTAAGATGCGTCAGAACGTCATTGGTTTCGGTTTCATAGCGGAAGGAGACGTCGCAAAATTCAACCTCTCCCTGCACCCGCCCGACGTCCTCTGCGTTCGGCTGATCTTTGACGTCGGGCTCAACGTCCATGACCTCGCAAAAGCGCTCAATGCCCGTAAGACCTCGTTGGAACTGCTCGGCAAATTCGACGATGCGTCGGATCGAAGTCAGAAGCGTCGTCACGAACATCAGATACGCCAGATAGTCGGCGGGACTGATTTTTCCGTTCATCATAAAGAGGGCGCCCGCGACGACGACCACGATATACATCAGACCGTCAAAGAATCGCGTGGACGACTGAAATCCCGCCATCACGTAATAAACTTTCTTTTTTATAGCAAGAAATTTCTGATTTCCTTCGGCGAACTTCTTTTCCTCGACGGGTTCTCCCACAAAGGACTTGACCACTCGGATACCAAGCAGACTGTCCTCGATCTGCGAATTGAGCTCTCCGATCTGTTTTCTCGATTCACGGAATCCTGCGCGCATTCTGCGGTTGAAGACCGTCAAAACGAAAATCATTGGGGGAATCACCGAGAAGACGATCAAGGTCAGCGGAACGCTCATCGTACAAAGAATCGCGAACGAGCAGACGATTTTGATCCCCGAAATGAAAAACTCCTCGGGGCAGTGATGGGCAAATTCGGTGACGTCAAAGAGGTCGCTCGTCATTCGCGACATCAGCGTACCGATCTTCGTGTTGTCGTAATACGAAAAAGACAGCTTTTGGAGATGCCCGAAGAAATCCCGCCGCATATCGGTTTCGATCTTCGTTCCCATAATATGTCCCACCGACGCCATATAATAATTTGCCGCCGCGTCGATGATTCTCAGGATCAGATATAGCACGCCGCACCGCAGAATGAGTCCCACCGTCAGCGTCATCGGCACCGACGTCGCCTCGTCGGTAATCTGACGCACGATCAGCGGAAGCACGAGCTCGCAAACGGTGGTCAATGCCGCACAAAGCAGATCGAGAACCAAGATCCATTTATATTTTTTATAGTACGGAAGGAAGCGACGAATGAGTTTCATACTTCCTCTTTTTTCTTTGTTTTTTGCCATCATAACGCCTCGTATGTATCAAAAAATTTTCCGTACTCATTATATCATAAAATTCAAATTCCGTCAATTAGCCCCTGCGATTTTTTATGGATTGCCGCAAAGCACAGCGCTCTTTTTTTAATACGGAATGCCGTACATCGCGACACTCCGAGCATTTCCCCACACCGTTCGATGCTCTCTCCCTTGACGTAATGAAAATATAACAGTAATTTTTCATCGCAATTCTCAAGCCCCATAATAAAATGCCGAATTTCAAACATTTTCACTCTCGCCACGCAAAAATCCCCCCGAGTATCACTCCGATCCTCTTTCGGATAAAAAAATTCTTCTTCGTAGCTTCGGGCATCAAGCATTTTCTGATGAAAGGAATATCCTCTGAGATAATCCTCGACCTTTTGAATTTCCTCGTCGGAAACTGCGGTATTTGCGATTGGTTTTTGTTGTTTCGTAATCAATTCTCCTTTCGATTTTCCTTACTATTTTTCTTTTCTTCCCTTTCTTGTTTCAACGGTAGTTCTCCCCTTTGCCACTCCTTCCGACGGAACTGCCACGCGCGTACCGAAACTCCTTTTTGCTCCTTTTGATAAGCGGGACACGCCGCAGGACATCGGAATTGCAAGCAAAATTCACACATAGCTTCCTTTTTTCACCCCCTTTCTTTCCTTTTATGATCTTTTTTTGACAAAAATCCGCCTTTCGTCTTGACAAATGACGCAATTCGGTTTATAATAATATTGTCTGAACATATTATATCGGATTTCCGAACTATTGTCAAGTATTATTTCGCATTTTTTAAATATTTTTTGTAAATCGAAAAGGAGAGCGTATGAGCTACCAGCATTTTGAACATCTTCTCAAAATGGGCGGGACGACCGTCTACCGTGTGTCCAAGGAAACGGGGATCGCGGCAAGCACCTTTACCGATTGGAAAAACGGACGCTCTACCCCGAAAGCCGAGAAGCTCAAAAAGATTGCCGACTTTTTCGGCGTTTCTATGGAATATCTGATCAGCGGTGTGGGCGAAGGACCGTCCAAGCAAGAAAAAAATATTCCGATCATCGGGGAGATCCGCGCAGGATCGCCGATCATCACCAATGAAGCTCTGCTCGGCTATGAAACGGCGGCGGTAGACGATACCGAGGACTATTTCTATCTGAAGGTACAGGGGGACAGTATGAAGAATATCGGTATGGTACACGGCTCGCTCGTCCTCTTTCATAAACAGCAGTATGCCGACGACGGCGACGTGGTTGCTTGCCTCGTTGGAGGAGAAAGCGCCACGGTAAAGCGGTTTCACCGTTCGCAAAAGAACGTCTATCTTCTGCCAGAAAATGAGGAATACCGCCCGATTCATCTGACCACCGACGATTTTGAGTCGGGAGAGGCAAGAATTCTCGGCGTGGCACGGGAAATCAAAATCAAACTCTGAGAACAGGAATTTTTATGATCGTACTGAACGTCAATAATCTATCGCTTTCCTTCGGCACAAAGCCGAT
The DNA here is from genome assembly GCA_045657365.1 of Eubacteriales bacterium. Taxonomy (GTDB): domain Bacteria; phylum Bacillota; class Clostridia; order Oscillospirales; family CAG-272; genus HGM12713. Next base: position 641 of record JAZOSZ010000140.1, on the reverse strand, counting down.
TCTTGAGGGAATCACCTTCGCACTCAACGAGGGCGACCGTCTTGGTATCATCGGTGTCAACGGCTGTGGCAAGTCCACGCTCTTCCGAATGATTCTTGGGGAACAGGAGCCGGACGAAGGAAACGTCTATATTTCAAAAAATAAAACGGTGGGAATTCTCCGTCAGAACGACGCGCTCTCTGCCTTTGAGGGGATGGACGGCGAAGCGACGGCACTCGAAGTGATGTATCGCTCCTTTCCGGAGCTTCTTGCGATGGAACAACGCCTGCAAAAGCTTGAAATTCTCCTGCAAACGGGAGACGAAACGCGAAATCACGCCTCGCTGACATCGGAATATACCTCGCTCAACGAGCAATTTTTACGCGAAGGCGGATTGGAATTCCGCGGACGGTGTGCCTCGACGCTCTTAAAAATGGGTTTTGACGAGGAAACGATGCGTCGTCCCTTCTCTACTCTCAGCGGCGGTCAGCGTACCCGTCTGGCACTGGCGAGACTGCTGTCCAGAGAACCGGATATTCTCCTCCTGGACGAGCCTACCAACCATCTGGACACCGGCACCATGCTGTGGCTGGAAGAACATCTGGCGGCATACAAAAAGACGGTTCTGGTCATCAGCCACGACCGGCTGTTCCTGGATCGGG
>JAZOSZ010000139.1:0-5951 GCA_045657365.1 Eubacteriales bacterium | reverse complement strand
CGAGCAGGTGAAGCATCGAATGAACGCAAAGGAACGCCGCCTCCCTCTCGAAGCTATGTCCGAACTCTTCCGCCTGCGACGCGGTTTTTTCGAGCGACAGCACGATGTCACCGAGCATTCGTTCGGGCTCGTCGGCGGGCGGCTCGTCGCCCCCCTCAAAATCGGTCAGAGGGAAGGACAGCACGTCGGTTTCTCGGTCGATCTCACGATATTGGGCGTTCAGCGCACGGATCCCCTCGTTGTCGACAAAGGTGATCGACACCGCACAGTCATTGCAAAAGCCTTCGTAGGAAAGCGTAGCGAGTACCGCCTCGCGAACCAATTTTTTCAGACGTCGCGTCACGCGGAACTTCGACTGCTCGTCGGTAAAATAAAGTCTGATCTTTTGCTTCATTGCTTTTCTCCTTCACGGGCAATTTTTCGTTCTGCCCGATATCTCGGCGAGGAAGATTTCTTCTCTGCCTCGGTCTTTTCATATTTTTCGTAGGCGCGAATGATGCGCTGTACCAGCTTATGGCGGACGACGTCACGGTCGGTAAAGGCGTGAACGGCAATATCCTCGACTCCGTCGAGCACCTTCACGGCAACGGCAAGACCGCTCTTCTGTCGGTCGGGCAGGTCGGTCTGCGTCAGGTCGCCCGTAATCACGGCTTTGGAATTAAAGCCAAGTCGCGTCAGAAACATTTTCATCTGCTCGGGCGTCGCATTCTGCGCCTCGTCGAGAATGATAAAGCTGTCGTCCAGCGTCCGTCCGCGCATATAGGCAAGAGGCGCGATCTCGATCGTTCCCTTTTCGAGCTGACGCTGATAATTTTCCGCGCCGAGAAGCTCGAACATCGCATCGTACAGAGGACGAAGATAGGGATCGATCTTGCTTTGCAGATCTCCGGGAAGAAATCCGAGCTTCTCCCCCGCTTCGATCGCAGGACGCGTCAGAATGATGCGGCTGACCTGCTTTTCGCGCAGAGCGCGCACCGCCATTGCCACGGCAAGAAAGGTTTTGCCCGTACCCGCAGGGCCGACACCGAACACGACGGTGTTTGCCGAGATTGCATCGACGTATCTGCGCTGTCCCACGGTTTTCGCCTTAATGGGTTTGCCGCGCGTGGTGATGCAGATACAGTCCTTTTCGAGTCCCGCCAGCTCGCTTTCCTTGCCCGCCTTCAGCATCTCAATCACGTAGCCGACCTGCTGATCGGTGAGCGTATCGTTGACCTTTGCCATTTCTTTCAGATAGCCGACGGCTTCCGACGCCATTCGTACCGCGTCCGAATCGTCGCCCGAAACGAGCACGGCGTCGCCGTCCTCCCCCGAACGGTTGCGGATCACCATCGAAAAGGCGCGCTCCAGCATCCGCACGTTGACGTCATAACTGCCGAAAATGCACGCCGTCAGCTCGGAATTTTCGATTTTTACGGTTTTCGTGATTTTTTCTTCCATTCCTGTTATCCTATCATTTGATCATTTTTTCGGTTCAAATTCGATTTCAATTTCCTTGACGATCGCAATATTTTCAAGATATTCCGCGTGACACGTCAGCGCGTACGAGTCCTCTTTCGGTTCTCCGAAAAGATTTTTCCGAACGAGCGAGCCGTCGGGAACGTCTCTCTGCATCTGCTCGTACAGCGCATCGTACGCCAGCGCCATTGCCGCCTCGGGGGTGCGCTCAACCTCACGATGCTCGACCTCGCGATGCTCTACCGTATGAATCCCAACGGGGAGTGCGCGACCGTCCCACAAAGAGAAATATTTTACTATCTCTATTGTATCACAAGTGGTGGGTAAATTTCTACAGTTTGAGAAAAATTTTATCTCTTTTTCAAAGAAAATCAGCCTTTTTTCGGTCTTTTTGCGTCCCGTATAGCGCTTTTCGCGATATTTCAGAGGAATTTCGATGAAAAAATCGTGCTTGGTACGCGCCCAGATCTGCCCTTCGGCACACCGATAGCGAACTCCACCGTCCGCCAGCTCGGTCAGCCCGCTCACGAGCAGTTCTCCTTTGGAAACCACGTCCCCCGGTTTGACCACGGGCGTTCCGCGGATATTCTCCAGCAGCTCGATGGTTCCCGATTGCGACGCCACGAGATTGGACGCGTCGAAGCTCGGTTTTTCGGGAATCGGCTCTTCGACCTCGCGAAGCTCAACGTGCGCGACCGTACCGATGAGATTGACGCTGATCCAGGAAATTTCGTCCGAGAAGATCAGTACCCGATTTTCCAGAACCTCGGTATCAAGCTCCGCCAAAGGACAGCCGAGAGAAAGTCCGCACGCGCGAAGCTCTTCGATCACCTCTTCGTCGCTGAGCGCCGAATTTCCGTTGATCTCAATTCCCCAAAGAACGCGTCCCGAGGCGAAAATGATCGCCGCAAAACAAAACAGTCCCACGACGATGCCGTAGCGGTGACGGTAACGGCGCAAAAGAATCGGCAATCCGCGCTCTCCGTCGACCACGGCGGAAATTCCGCGTTCACGGCAAACCTGCAAGAGCTTTTTGGACGTAGAGAGCGAGGCGTCAAGGCAAATATGATCGCCGCAAAAACGAAGATTCCAATAGACAAACCCATAGCGGTGGCAAAGATTCATCACTTCGCCCGCCGAAGCCACGCCCAATCGCAAGGTGCGGCTTCCCTCAAAAAAATGCAATATCGACTTCATTCTTCCCCCTCAAAAAACACCCCGCAAATCCTGCCTTCCACGCCGATCGCCCCCTGATAGTACGACGTACAAATCAATCCCTCGCCGCGCAAAGAAAGAACACAGTTCGGCAACGAAATCCGAATTTCTTCGGGGGTATAAAGAAGAATCTTTCCCCCGCCGCGCACGGTTGCCGAGCATTGTCCGCGAAGCTCCACGAGCCCCTCGTTACGCAAAAGATCAGGCAAAAGATCCCACCGCCGACAGAATCTCTCCCGAAGATCTCCCTCTGCTTTCCTTTTTTTCCGCTTCTCCATCTTCCGCTTCTCCTGTCATATTTTTTCAGAGTACCAAGTAAACTGTTACTGATTTATTTGTATGAAAGGAGAGCGCCGCGAATGACCTCATTCCAAAAAACAAAGCGCCGCGCCGTGCTTTGCCTTGCAAGTCTTTTTTTATTTGCGCTCTTTCTCAAGAATTCCACCGTGGCAATCCGTGCGATGAGCAAGGGCTTGCGCCTTTGTGTCCATACGGTGATTCCCTCTCTCTTTCCCTGTATGGTCGCATCCGATCTTCTCGTCGCAGGCGGGGGCGCCGAACGGTTCGGACGCCTCTTGCGCCGTCCCTTTCGGGCTCTTTTCGGAATACGGGGAGAAGCCGCCTGCGCCGTCCTTCTCGGAATGCTTTGCGGATTTCCCATAGGAACGAGATGTGCGCTCGCGCTCTATCAAAATCACCGTCTGACCGAAGATGAATTTTCCCGCGTGCTTGCCTTTTCCAATCACCCAAGCTCGGCGTTTCTGATCAGCACGGTCGGACTCTCGCTCTTCGGCTCGGCACGTACGGGACTTCTTTTTTACCTCACTACGCTTTTTTCGGCGGTTCTGATTCAACTCGTTTTTCCAAGAAAAAAAGAGCCTCGTCCCGAACGTGAGAATTCTCCCCCAAGCGAAGCTATTCCTTCGGTTGCGAGTGCTTTGAGCGGTGCCGTCAGCGGCTCGGCACTCGCGCTGATTCCGATCTGCGCCTTTATCGTTTTCTTTTCGACCGTCGTGGAAAGCCTTTCCTATCTCTGCCGAGGACTGTCCCTGCCCGAAACCGTGAGCGCGTTGCTCTTTGGAATTTTTGAATTGACAAGCGGCGCCGCGCGCGCGGCGGACGCTCCTGCGAACGTCGCGCCTTATCTCTGCGCCTTTGCCGTCGGTTGGGGCGGACTTTCGGTGCATTTTCAGATGCTTCATCTGGTGGGTGACGTCCCGTTTTCCAAGAAGACGTATTTTGGAATCAAGCTGGCGCAGGCATTTTTGAACGTTCTGTTGCTCGCTTTTCTGTTAAGAATCGTTGCTTAAAAAAGCAAAAAGGGGAAACCCCACTTGTGGTTTTCCCTCTTTTCGGGCGCTTTTAAAGCATCGGGCGACCGAGGCTATGCCTCTGGACACCGCAAGCTTTTTAAAAAAAATTGACCAAAAACGTTACGTGTTTTTCGCACAACTTACTTCGGTTTACTGCGGAAGATCAAAGCCGCGAGATAGCCGAAGCAGAGGGCGGCGGCAGTCCCCGCCGAGGCGGCGCAAAGCGCGCCCTTGAGAACACCGATCAGTCCCTCTTCATCGACCGCCGCGCGAACGCCCTTGGCAATCAGAAAGCCAAATCCCGTCAAGGGCGTAGTCGCCCCCGCCCCCGCAAATTCGACGAGCGGAGCATACAGACCCACCGCGCCGAGCAGTACCCCCGCAACGACGTAGCCAACAAGGATTCTTGCGGGGGAGAGCGACGTCTTATCCAGAAGAATCTGCGCCACGACGCAGAAAAGTCCGCCGATGATAAACGCCCAAAGATACGGCAAGACAAAATCCATTATTGTTCCCCCCTTTCGCACGTTTGGTGTCGAAGATATAACAGATGCGCCACGGCGGGAATGGCTTCGCCCTGCTGAACGCTGGCAGGACTCATCATCGCGCCCGTTCCGAGAATCAGAAGATTTCGGAGTTCTCCCCGCTCAAGACGAGGAAAAAGATACGATGCAAGTACCACCGCGGAGCAACCGCACCCCGAACCGCCTGCGTGCATATCCTGCGCCTCACGGTTGTAGATCATCATTCCGCAATCGTTGTAGCGCCCCGAAATATCAACGCCCTCGGCGTGCAGAAGATCGCAAAAAATCTCCCCGCCTTCCCATCCGAGATCGCCCGTGACGATCAGATCAAAGTCCTCGGGCGCGCGTCCGCTCAGACGAAAATATCGCAAGAGCGTATCCACCGCCGCAGGTGCCATTGCCGCGCCCATATTCGATACGTCGTTGATCCCCTTTTCCACCACGATTCCCGGAAGCGCTTCTACGAGCTGTACCCGCCCCTCGCGGCGTACCAGAAATGCGCCCGCGCCCGTGACCGTCCACTGTGCCGTAGGCGAGCGCTGAGAGCCGTATTCGAGCGGCGTACGGTATTGCCGTTCGGCGGAGCAATAATGCGACGAGGTCACGACGCCGCAGGTATCGAAAAATCCCGCCGAGGTCGTTGCCGCCGCGAGCGTCAGTCCCTCGATCGCCGTCGAACACGCGCCGTAAAGTCCAAAATAAGGAATATCGAAATCCAGAAGTCCGTACGCCGAGCCGACGCACTGATTGAGCAGGTCGCCCGCAAACAGGGCGTCTACCTGCCTCTCTGCCGCCGACGCCTTTGCCATTGCCGTATGAAAGGCAAGCCGTTGCATTTCACTCTCGGCTTTTTCCCAAGTCTTCTTCCCGAATTTTTCGGTCGCGTCGTAAAGATCAAAGCAGTCGCCCAGCGGCCCTTCAAATTCGTATTTTCCCACGACCGACGCCGCCGTGACGATTGCCGCGCCCCCCTGAAAGCTTAAAATTCTTCGTTGCATAGTACCTCTCCGTTCATTTCTTACGCTTATTATTTGCAAAAAAACGATCAATATACGACCCTACGACAAACGCCCGCGAAGAAGCCTATCAAAAAAGAAAAAATATTCCGAAAAACTTTTTCTTTGCCCTTGACACTTTGAGTTTTTTTTGATATAATAAGATATGTGTAAAAATGATTTTTCCGAGATCCTCAAAATCGCGGGAAAAGATTCCCTTCGTCCTTCCCTTCGGACGAGCATAAAAACAAAAATACAGTAAAAACAAGGAGAAAAAAATGAAAAAATTCCTCGCATTTTTATTGGTACTCGTAATGGTTCTGTCGGTTGCTCTGGTGGCCTGCGCAAAGAAGGACGCGAACAAAGACAACGATGATGACGACGACGGTTGGGGCAACGGGCAAAGGTGTCCTCTGTGAGGGGCGTCTTGTTGGTCATCACGATTT
>JAZOSZ010000138.1:0-4046 GCA_045657365.1 Eubacteriales bacterium | reverse complement strand
ACCGCAAGCTTTTTGAAAAAAGCTTGACTAAAAACTTAAAAAATGGGTTACTGAATTTCGAGCTTTCTTCCTTCGTCTGCCTTCTTCGGCGCTTCCTTGGGAAGCGTGAGCGTCAGCACACCGTCGCGGAACGCGGCGTTGATCTCGTCGGCTTTGATGCCGTCGAGCGAGAAGCGACGCGAATAGGACGCGTAAGAGCGTTCACGGCGAAGGTATTTCCCGTCGCCGTCCTTCTCGTCCGAATCCTTCTTGTGCTCGGCACGAAGCGTCAGCACACCGTCACGGATTTCGGCTTGAATCTCCTCTTTCGAAAAGCCGGGAAGATCGGTTTCAAGAATAAAAGCGTCGTCGGTTTCGCGGATATCGGTTTTCATCGCGGGCGTCGAGATGGTCGGCGCAAAGAAGCGGCGTTCCATTTCCTCAAGTTCCTTAAAGGGATCGTAGGGGGTAAAAAAACGATTGCCAAAAGGGATCAGATCAAACATCATAAATTCTCCTTTCAAATTCTATCTTTGGATTGATTTTTGTTTTTTGTCCGAGGGGTGCTTCCTTTTCCTTCGGTGATAATAGAATACACCGAAAATATGAACACATCAAGTCAAAACTATGTCCTTTTTGTAAATATTAGCACTCTATAGCAAAGAGTGCTAAGATAAAGTCAAAAGCAAAAGGCGCATTTGCGCCTTTTTTTGATTTGTTTTAGCAACTGATGAAAACGTCTGCCATTTTTTGAGCAAGCGCCATATCCGAGTGTACCTGCGTCGAAAGCGCCTCTACCGAGTCGAATTTGCGCTCGGGACGGAGAAATGCGAGGAGTTCTACCTTGATTTTCTTGCCGTAAACATCGCCCGAAAAGCCAAACAGATGCGTTTCGGCTCCCACAAAGTCCGAGCCGACGGTCGGACGCGTTCCGACGTTGGTAATGCCGAAATAAAGCGCGTCGTTGCCCTCGATTTTGGTACGCGACAAATAAACGCCGTATCTGGGGGAGAGCAGCGTTTCACCGAGGCGCTGATTGAGGGTCGGAAATCCGAGGCGCCTGCCGAGATGTTGCCCGTCGAGGACGACCGAGGCAATCGAATAGGCTCGTCCGAGCGAAGCGTTCGCGTCTTCCATACGACCGTCTTCGAGCGCCAAACGAATGGCAGACGAGCTGACGGGCGTGCCGTTGCTTGTGATCGGTGCGAGAACGGTAAGACCGATCCCCGCGGCGTCACACCATTCCCTCAGAAGCGTCGCGTTTCCGCGTCCCTTCGCGCCGAACGAGTAGTTGTAGCCGCAAACGACGTGACGCGCGCCGAGCGAACCGACGAGAATCTTTTCAAAAAAATCCTCGGCAGAGGTCGCGGCAATGCTCGCGTCAAAGGGCAGACAGACGAGGTGCTCCACCCCCATCTCTTCGATCAGAGAGATCTTCGTTTCTCGGTCGGTCAGTTGGGGAACGGAGTTGGGAGAAAAATAATTTTTGGGGGAAGAATCAAAGGTAAATACCGCCGATGAAAGTTCCTGCTCACGCGCCGTTTTGACCGCAGTATCGATCACGGCACGGTGTCCGAGATGCACTCCGTCAAAGCAACCGAGTGCCACGACAGAGGGCGGGAGCGAGGGGGCGGGAAGTGTCGTATGAAGCGTCATAAAACTCCTTTTGAAATTTTAATTTCAGACATTGGAATCATCTTTATTATACACGAGGCGGCAGTTTTTGTCAAGCAAACTTTGTGAAGAAATAAACAAAAGTTGACAAAGAAGAAGAAGTTATGTTATAATAATTATAACTATATATTTGTTATATAAATTCCTTGTTAAGGGGGAAAAATCCTTGTTATTTCAACTCCACGGAGTGCGCTTGCCACACCATAAACATACCGCGAAAATGAAATCCGAACGAATTCCCACACCGAAGAGCGTTACAATCCCGATGCAGATGCATATCGGTGCGCCTGCCGTCCCTTGCGTGGCGGTCGGTGACGAGGTTTGCGTCGGTCAGAAGATCGCCGAAGCGGGCGCGGGACTTTCCTCGCCGATTTATTCGGGCGTTTCGGGCAAGGTCAAAAAAATCGACGAAATCACGGCAGCCACGGGCGCGAAGGTGCGTGCCGTCATCATCGAATGTGACGGAGCGCAGACGGTGGCAGAGGAAATCACCCCACCCGAGGTTCACGACAGAGAAAGCTTTCTCGCGGCAGTCCGCGAGAGCGGTCTTGTCGGTCTTGGCGGCGCGGGATTTCCTACGGCGGTCAAGCTGAACGTCCCCGAAGGACGCGTTGATACCGTCGTCGTCAACGGCGCCGAATGTGAGCCGTACATCACCTCGGATACGAGAACGATGATCGACGAGAGCGACCTTGTTGCCGAGGGACTTTCTGCCGTGATGAACTACTTAAAGATTCCGACCGCAGTCATCGGAATTGAAAAGAACAAACCCGAAGCTATTGCCGAAATGAAGAGAGTCACGAAAGAAATGACGGGCGTGACCGTTCGCGTACTTCCTTCGCTTTATCCGCAGGGCGGAGAAAAGGTGCTCGTCTACCATACGACGGGACGCGTCATCGGTGAGGGAAAATTGCCGCTTGACGCAGGCGTCATCGTCGTCAACTGTACGACCCTTTCGCTGATTGCAAAATATCTGCGTACGGGAATGCCGCTCATAGAAAAGTGCGTCACGGTCGACGGCTCGGCGGTGAAGAACCCGAAAAATCTCATCGTTCCGATCGGAACGGCGGTGCGTGACGTCCTCGAGGCGTGCGGCGGCGCTTCGCAAGAACCGAAGAAGATTCTCAGCGGAGGCCCGATGATGGGAGTGGCGCTCGTTGACCTCGACGCCCCCGTACTCAAGCAGACCAACGCCGTTCTCTTCCTCGGAGAAAAAGAAGCAATGCCGCCGAAGGAAACCGCGTGTATCCGTTGCGGCAAGTGCCTCGATGCTTGTCCCTTCGGACTTTCTCCCGTCGATCTTGCCAATGCCTTTGCCCAGAGCGACGATGAAACCTTGGAAAAACTCAAAGTCAATCTCTGTATGGAGTGCGGCTGTTGCTCGTATATCTGCCCCGCCAAGCGAAATCTTGTGCAGACCAACCGTCTGGCAAAGACGAGACTTCGCAATTATCAGCAAAGAAAAAAACAAACCGTAGAAAAGGAGAAAGCGGCTCGTGAATCGTGATTTACTCGTAGTGTCCCCCTCGCCTCATATCCGTTCCAAGAACACGACGCAGAGAATTATGCTCGACGTCATTCTTGCGATGCTGCCGATCCTCGTCGCGTCGGTCGTCATTTTCGGCTTCCGCGCGTTTGCCGTCGTAGCGACCTGCGTGGTTTCTTGCGTTTTCTTTGAGTGGGGATTTGAAAAAATCGTCAAAAGAGAAAGCACCGTCCTCGACCTTTCGGCGGTGGTGACGGGAATGCTTCTCGCGTTTAATCTGCCCGCCTCGATTCCGCTCTGGCAGGCGGCGTTCGGATCGCTTGTGGCAATCGTCGTCGTCAAACAGCTCTTCGGCGGTATCGGAAAGAATTTTGCCAATCCCGCGATCACGGCGAGAATCGTTCTGCTTCTGTCCTTTGCGGGAAGTATGTCGGATTTTTCGACCAAAAACGACGCGCTGAGCTCGGCAACCCCTCTTGCGGGAGGTACGATGCCCTCGATGCTCGATCTTTTCCTCGGAAACCACGGCGGAAGCCTGGGAGAAACCTGCGCGCTGGCAATTCTTCTGGGCGGAGCGTATTTGCTCGTCCGTCGCGTCATTTCGTGGCATACCCCCGTCGTGATGCTCGCAACCGTAGCACTCTTCACCTTCGTGCTTGGAGAGAATCCCGCAGAGCAGCTTCTCGCGGGCGGACTTCTGCTCGGTGCTTTCTTTATGGCAACCGACTACGCAACCACCCCCTCGACACGCTGGGGAAAGATCCTCTTCGGCTTCGGTTGCGGTGTGATTACTGTGCTGATCCGTGCGTTTGGAAATTATCCCGAGGGCGTGTCGTTCGCGATCCTCTTGATGAATATTCTGACACCCTATCTTGAAAAATGGACGCGGAAATGTCCGCTTGGGGAG
>JAZOSZ010000137.1:0-2982 GCA_045657365.1 Eubacteriales bacterium | reverse complement strand
CGTGTTAATACCGATCACTTCTCCATAGACGTTGATCAGCGGTCCGCCCGAATTTCCGTGCGTAATCGACGCGTCGTGCTGAACGTGAGAAACGCCGTCGACCACACGGTCGGCATAGGTGATGATTCCCTGCGAGTAAGTATTTGTCAAACCTCTCGACGAGCCGATCGCATAAACGGTCTGTCCCGCCTGAACGGGTTCCTTGCAGATCGTGGCGTGGGGCAGATTCGTTCCGTTGATTTTCAGAATTGCCAAGTCAATATTTTCATCGTACGCAAGTACCGATACGATCGGATAAGTTTGCTCCCCAATCGTAATCGTTGCCGAATACGCACCGTCGATCACGTGATAATTCGTTACCACTCTGCCGTCTGCCGAAATCACAAATCCCGTACCGAGCGCAAATTGTGCGCCACTGGGATCGTACACGCTGATTTCTCCCACGTATGCGATTGACTGATTGTAAATCTCGGTTGCCGTAAAAGTCGGCATCGAATAATTCTCAGTATAGGAATAGCCACAACCCGAGACGGTACAGGTATATTTTCTCGTACCGCCCGACGTGCAGGTCGCGGGCGTCAAAATAACGCCTTGACCGTAGCGATGCCCTTCCGTAGGAATCGTCGTTTGTGCAACCAGTACCGTATGGCAAATGTTGCAATACTGCCCCTCGGTTTTTCCGTCCCTTGAGCAAGTAACTGCCACCGCAGGCTGAATCACCACCGAATGTCCCGTTGAGGACACCGTTGTCTGCGCCACAAGCACCGTATTACAAGCGCTGCAATGCTTTCCTTCGGTCTTTCCGTCGGACGTGCAGGTTGCCGCTACCGCCGCGTCAATCACCTCATTGTGAGGAAGCATATCAATCGAAGAATATTCCTCAAAACCGCACTCCGAGCAGATTCTCATCTGCTGTCCCTGAGCCGTACAAGATGGCTTCTCGGTCGTTTCCCAAGACGAAAAAGAATGAGTATGTTCTCTCTCGGCGCACGACGAAACAGCCGTCAGCACCAAAAGCAACGTCACAATCGAAACAAGCAACAAAAAGTTCTTTCTTCGCATTCTTTCACCCCCCAATATTTCCAAGCCTTTCGGTATCTATTATTATATCAAAATTCTTTCATTTTTTCAATAGAAAATAAAAAAATATCAATAATTTCGTATGCTCTTGACTTTTCCGAAGATTTTGTATATAATGGTTGTATCAATAAAAAATTGACGAACAGGAGAACACTATTATGCAAATGCTTGAAATGTTATATGATGAAATTCAGGATGCGGTAGATCGCAAGGTTCCCTTCATCATTCCGATCGGTACGCTGGAATACCACGCGCGCCACGCTTCGTGCGGAACCGATACACTCGTGATTACGGGTTGTCTGCGCGAGCTCGAAAAAGAAAAGGAAATCGTCGTTTGTCCGCCTCTTTGGTACGGAGTTGCATCGTATGCCGTTTGCGCCCCCAAGCCCAGCCACTTCCACGTGGACGAGGATGCTTATGCAAACTATCTGTACTGCATTCTGAAATCGATGATCAATGCAGGTCATAAGAATATTTACCTCGTAGCGCATCACCAGACCGAAGGCGCGGGACTGATGCCTATGACCATCGCTTGCCACAAGGCGGCAAAGAAGGTTACGATGGAATATATGGAAGAAAAGCTTGGCCAAGGCTGGTGGGGTAGCGACGCATATGCCTCTTATTACGAGGATATGGGTAGTGAAGACGATCCCTTCTCTTACATCAAGGTCATTCCTCTCATCGGTGCGGAAGCACAAATCAAGTGCGGCGGATTCGACCACGCAGGAAAATGGGAAACGAGTCTGATGATGGGAACCTATCCCGAGCTTGTCGACCTCGACCGCTGTGATCGCAACACCGAATGGTTTGCCGAAAGTGCCAAGGAAGCCAGCGTAGAAACCGGAAAGCACATGGTCAACTGCACGCTCGAGTGGTTGAGAAAAGTGATTATCTGATTTTTATAAAAAGAAGCAAAAAAAATGCTCTGCTGTAAAAGCAGAGCATTTTTTATTATTCCCATTCAATCGTTCCGACAGGCTTCGGGGTGAGATCGTACAGAACTCGATTGATGCCCTCGACCTCGTGTGTGATACGATTTGTAATCTTATACAGAAGCGCGTAAGGAATCTCCTCGATCGTAGCACTCATTGCATCCTTGGTATTGACCGCACGAATAATCGCGGGCCAGCCCTCGTAACGGCTCTCGTCCTTGACACCGACACTCTTGATATCGGGTACGACGATAAAGTACTGCCAAACGGTTTCATTCAGCTTTGCGTTCGCAAATTCCTCACGGAGAATCGCATCTGCCTCACGAAGTGCGTGCAGGCGATCTCTCGTAATTGCGCCAAGGCAACGGACGCCAAGTCCGGGACCGGGGAACGCCTGACGGTAAACCATTTCGTGAGGAAGTCCGAGTGCCTCTCCGACGACTCTGACCTCGTCCTTAAAGAGCAACTTCACGGGCTCAACCAGATCAAATTTCAGATCCTCGGGCAGACCGCCGACGTTGTGGTGCGACTTGACTGCCTTCTTGCCCTCTGCCTGCTTGATACTTTCGAGAATATCGGGATAGATCGTTCCCTGTGCGAGGAAATCGACTCCCTCAAGCTTTCTTGCCTCATCGGCAAATACTTCGATAAATTCCTTACCGATGATCTTTCTCTTCTTCTCAGGGTCCGAAACTCCTGCCAGAAGATTGAGGAATCGGTCGGTAGCATCGACGTAAATGAGGTTTGCGTCGAGCTGATTTCTGAAGACCTCGATGACGTTTTCCGATTCGTTCTTTCTCATCAGACCGTGGTTGACGTGAACGCATACGAGCTGCTTTCCGATCGCCTTGATCAGAAGTGCGGCAACTACCGAGGAGTCAACGCCTCCCGAAAGCGCCAAAAGTACCTTTTTGTCTCCTACTTGCGAGCGAACCGCCGCGACTTGCTCTCCGATAAACGCATCGGCAAG
>JAZOSZ010000136.1:0-9995 GCA_045657365.1 Eubacteriales bacterium | reverse complement strand
GTTCGAGAAATCGAACCGCCGCCGATTATTAGAATTCAGTAATTTTTGCAATCATTTGTAAATATGAACCGATTGTTCCCCTTAAGGAATATCCTCTCCACTCTCGTCTTCTCCGTGATCAAAAAGAGTGCCTATATTATTTTCAAAGTTCTCACAAGAGATCCCATCATAGCAAAAGCTATCCATTCCTTGAATTTCCTCAGGAGAAGAGTAAATTATATAATTTTCTTCCAAAAAATCACACAACAGCGCAATACGAACCGTATCATCCACATACGGAATGATTTTATCCGGTGTCAAAGCACAGTGCCTATATTTCATTTGTATGCGACTGGAATCATCATCAATGTTGACATAGGTTGCAAGACAAAAGCTTGTATTTACATAAAGCCCATCTACCGAGGACAGCCAATTTTTCACAGCTTCTGCGTCTAATTTTTTTCGACTCACTTCTCCATTTTCCTTCACAGACACATTGATTCCAATGGGAATGATCACCGTTTCTCCTATTCTCAGACCACCGTTATACAAATCATCTTTTATCATTCCTTCTACAAGAATATATTGCGTCGTTGGCACAGAGGAATTGTCCCAAAAGACTCCATCGTATACGTTTGTAATTTCTACTTTTAAAAAAGCAGAGCCTGCCATTAGAGAGTAATAATCCGAAATTGTAAGGCTCGGTGACTCGCCATCTCCACCACCGTCTTCTTCCTCTTCTATTTGATCATTTTGATCGTTATTGTTTGTGGTGTTCGAAGAATCTTGGTTCGTGTCATTAGATTGGTCGGTATTGTCTGTGGAATCCGAAGAGCCTTGATTCGATTCGTTGGATTCTTGATTAGAGTCATTCGATTGATCAGTATTGTCTATGGAATCTGAAGAGCCTTGATTCGATTCGTTGGATTCTTGATTGGAATCATTCGATTGATCGGTATTATCTGTCGAATCCGAAGAATTTTGATTGGACTGATTGGATTGGTTTGTGTTGTTCGACGAATTCGAGGAATTTTGATTCGACTCGTCAGTTTTCTGATTTGTATCGTTGGAATTATCGTTCGGTTCGTTATTGTCTGAATTTTCTACGTTTTCTAAGGAAGTCGAGGTATCCTTCGGTTCGGTATCATCGGGGTTGGAGTCGTTCTGATCGCAAGAGGTTGCGAGCAGAACAAAGAAAAGGCATAAGAGAATCATCATAATAATTTTTCTTAATTGCTTGGAAACGTGTCTTTTCATACTTTCACCTCCGTAAAACAAAAAACAGCAAGGAACCGCTACCCTTGCTATCTTGAAATGTGATATTCTCGCTATATTTTCAGTATCGTAAGCGTCGTATTATCACAAATTTCTTCGTAGCGGTTAAGATAATATTTGGCTTGCATCTTTATTATAGCAGATTTTCCTTTTTTTGTCAAGAACTTTATAAAAGAACAGCCAAGCAGTCCCCTGCTTGGCTGTTCGTATGTATTTTTCTTATGCAAGAATTTCTACCGCTTCTTTTTCACCGCAGAAGATGGCGTCGTAGAGCCAGAGTACCGAGTAACGGTCCTTGAGGTCCTTCGCGAACCATACGCCGTTCTGGATCTTCTTTCTTCCGTACTGCGCTTCAAAGAGCGAAAGATCGAAATCACAGTCGGTCAGCATCACCTTGATCTCGTCAGCGGTGGGACATTCGTTCAGAATGGCAACGACCTCTGCCCACTTTTCCTTGTAGATCTCGTTGACGGGGTTGGCGTATCTGCCTGCCTCGTTCTGCAGATCGCGGATCTCGGTCCACAGATGGCTGTAGATCTTCTGATAGCACTTCTCTCTCGTTTCGTCGGAGAGCGTCGAGAAGGTGGGAGCTTCGAGTGCGCGAACCTCTTCGCGGAGCTTTGCGGTAACGATCGTTGCGTAACCGACGTCGGTACCGTGGAAGAAGAAGGGCTCCCCGTAAATCAGACCCGTGATCTCAAAGTAGTGCGACAGGTGGTGCTCACTGCCCGAACCGGGACGCGTCGTATTGACGAGCGTCAGACAAGCGCCGATGAGGACGAGGTCGAGCATCAGCTCTTCGATCGCCTCGGGTTTACGGTCGCGGATATCCTTGGCGAGCGAGCGAATGAGGTTGGTGCGATCCATGACGAGATCGTAGATTTCCTGACAGAAATATTCATTATTAATGAGCGCGCTGAGCTTCCAGTCGCAAAGAGCGCTGTACTTACCGATAATATCGGCATAGCCCGAACGGATCATTCCGATCGGAGCGGCACAGAGAATATCGGTGTCACCCATAATGAGCGTGGGAGCGTGCGTGGTTGCCGTCACCTTCATTCCCTTGAGGATCATTGCCGCGCCCGAAGAAGCGTAGCCGTCCATCGAGGGAGCTGTTCCGATGATACCGCTCTCGATATGATGATAGAACGAAACGTACTTACAAAGGTCGTTGATGACACCCGATCCGATCCCGAGAATGAGGTCGGTTGCGTCGGTCAGGCTCTGCTCAATCGCACCGATTGCCTGTTCGTTGGGAACGACGTGAGGCTCGCCCGGCTCGGTGGTGAGAAGGCAGAACTGCTCGATCTTATTGCCCAGCAGTGCGCGAACCTTGTCACCGCAGAGAGGGTAGGTATTTTCGTCGGCAACCAACAGAATGTGATTGTAGTTTGCCAAACATTCAGGCAGCTTCGAGAGTGCGTTTTTCTCAACGACAACGTGTGCGATATCGCAACGGTGCGTTCTGCCACAGCTACAAACGATATCTTTATTCAACCAATCGTGAAGACTCATAGTAGTTTCCTCGCTTTTCTAAATTTTGATTACGGAATATTATACCATAGATTCTTTGAAAAATCAAGTATTTTGTCAAAAAATTGTCAAAAACAAATTTATTTTCCCTGTCGCATCGCGGCAATGTTTTCACCGTTCGGCGTGACGTATGCCGTCCAGTTGGTGTGATAGATCACAAAGCCGGGTTTAGCGCCCGCAGGCTTTTTCACGTGCTTTGCCTGAAGATAGTCGACCGCGATCTTTTCGCCCTCTGCTTTGGAATAGTACGCCGCGATCTCGGCGGCGGTGGTATAGTCGAGGTCGGTCGGCTCGCGTCCTTCGGTGATGAGAAGCACGTGCGACCCCGGCACGCCCTTGGCGTGAAACCAGATATCGTGTTTTTCCGCCAAACGGTGCGTGATATACTCGTTTTGCAGGTTATTCTTTCCGCAGAGAACCCGCATTCCGTCGGGCGTGAGGAATTGCATCACAACAGGTCTATGCGCCTTGGGAACGACGTAGGATTTCATTCTCGACGCGTATCCCGAACGGTAGAGCTCGTCACGGATCTCGGCAAGGTCGCTCGGACTTTCGGCACGCGTAAGTGCCTCAAAGACGGTATAGAGGTAGGAAAGCTCCGCCTCGCCAAGCTCGATCTGCTTGGCAAGCTCAACCTTGGCAGTTTTGGCTTTATTATACTTTTTATAATACCGTTGCGCGTTCTGTGAGGGAGAAAGCCGCGTATCCATTTCGACCTCGATCGTTCCAAAGGTCCCGTCCTCGCGGTAGTCTTCGTAATCCTCAAAGGTCACTCGCGCCTCTCCGCGCGAGAGGCGGTAAAGGTTGGCGGTAATGAGATCGCCGTACTTTTTATAGACGCTTCCATGTTCGCAATCCAAAAGCTCCGAGCGTTGCAATTCGAGCTTTCGATGAATTCTTGCTTCGGCGTTGGTTAAGAGCTTGAGAATATCCGACGCACGCTGACGGACGCGTACCTCGCGGTCGCGGGTTTCAAAATAGAGGTCAAAGAGTTTACCGATACTCGCAAAAGGACGGCATTCCATTGTCCCATACTGCGTCAGCGGCAGAAAGGAATATTCAACGGGATTCTCTCCGTCGAGCACAAGAGAGGGTTCAAAGTTCTCGTTTTGCACCCGCTCATACACCGAAGAAAAGACGTTCCAGACGTCATCGGCAAAGCAATAGCGGATCGGCGTATCGGTATGCCCCGTGGCAAGAAACACGATCTCTCGCGCTACGACGGGTGCGACGCCCGAAAAGTTTGCCACGAGCCAACGGTCACACCCTCTCTCGGCAGGCGCTTCGGAAAAGAGGCGCAAAAAAGCGTCCTTCTCCACGGTCAGCGGATTTTCCTTGTCCTGCGTGGGGGGAAGCTCATACTTCATTCCGGGCAAAAGCTGACGCGCACTGTCCATCGAAAAATCGGTGGTTCGCAGAGCGGTAATGATCTTCTTTTCCCCGTCGGCAAAGATCAGATTCGAGTATTTTCCCATCAGCTCTGCAATCAGATACCGACGGCACTCAAATCCCATTTCATCTCGCGTATCAAAACCGAGAAAGGCAACACGGTCAAAGGATGCTTGCGATACGTCCGAGAGCTTTGCCCCCTGCAAATATTTCCGTAAAAGCATACAGAACATCGGGGGATTCTGCGGGTTTTCCTTGGAGATCTCGGTAAATCCAATGCGCGGATTTCCCGATCCCGCGTTGATCAAAAGGCGCCGTCCACCTTCAAAGCTTCGCATCTGAAGCACGATCTCGTCGCGTTCGGGCTGATATACTTTTTCAATTCTTGCCCCGAGCGCCGCGTGACGGATCTCACTCAGCGTACAGGCTAACATTCCTGCATCAAATGCCATAATTTCTCCTGGTTAGTAAGGTTTGGTAGTGTTACTTTTTCTTTTTGGGAAAAAAGTAACCAAAAAGAAAGCAACTCCAATTTATGGGTTGTGTTGCCGTATCGTCCGTGCAGACTTCGGCTTTCTAAGGTACAAAAGAACTTTTTTCAAAAAGTTCTTACGTGGGGTGCGGGGCAAGCCCCGCAAATATTAAAACATAATTTTGTCGACGTCGTCGAGCGAGCCAAACGCGAAATCGGGCTTATCGGCAGGAGCGGCAGCATCAACGTCCTCGGGTTGCGTTTCTCCCGAAAGCACGAGAACCGAGGTCACGCCGAATTTCTTACCGAGCGCGATATCGGTATAAAGGCGGTCGCCGAAAATACACATTTCGTCATTTTTATAGCCCGTTGCTTCCCCGATCATTTCAACCGTTTCCTTGTAGGGCTTGCCAAAATATGTCGGCACCTTGCCCGTCGACGCGGTAACGAGTGCGGCAATGGCGCCACTGTCGGGAATGAATCCGTTCTCGGTGGGGCAGTTGAAATCGGGGTGCGTCGAAAGATATTCCGCGCCGCCGCGAATCAATCGGCACGCCTGATTGAGCTTATCGTAGGTCAGCGAGGTATCGAAGCTGGTGATGACGATATCTGCGCTCTCCTCGTCTCCTTTCAAAAGATTGATTCCCTTGGCGCGATACTCTTCGCACAGCTCATCGGTCGCCACGAGGTAAACCGACTTTCCTGCACGGAATCTCTTGAGAAATTCGAGCGTGACGTCACCCGAGGTCATAATCTCGTCGGCGGCAGGCTCAAAGCCGAGACGCGCGAGCTTTGCCTGATAAAACGGCGTGGTATGCGACGCGTTATTCGTAAAGAAGAGTACCTTCTTACCGCTTGCGCGCAGATTTTTAATAAAGCGAATCGCGAAATCAAAGGGATTTCCGCCCAGATAAATCGTGCCGTCCATATCAAAAATAAAGAGCTTTTTGTCCTTTAAAATATCGGTGTTGGGATTCTGAAAGTTCATAATTGTCCGTCCTTTTCTGATTTTTTAAAAATTAACGGTATCATTATAACATATTCTTGCATTTTTTGCAAGAGTGTGCTATAATATAATCAATTATCATGAAAATTTTGACCTTTTATTTCTCAACCAAGGGGGAAAACAAAGTTATGAAAACCGTAATCGGAATCGATATCGGGGGAAGCACGACAAAAATCGTCGGTTTTCGCTCGGACGGAAGCACGCGTGAACTGGTAGAACCGATCTTCGTGCGTGCCACCGACGCCGTAACCTCGGTCTACGGTGCCTTCGGAAAATTCACCGTACAAAATCACCTCGCGCTCGGCGACATTGACCGCGTCTGGATGACGGGCGTCGGCTCGTCCTTTATCACCGAACCGCTTTATTCCCTGGATTGCCGCAAGGCGTCGGAATTTCAGTGCGTCGGTCAGGGCGGACTCTATCTGTCGGGACTTGACGAAGCAATCGTCGTCAGTATGGGCACGGGTACGGCGCTCATTCACGCAAAGAAGAACGGAGACTCCATCAAAACCGAATACCTCGGCGGTACGGGTGTAGGCGGAGGAACGCTGCTCGGACTCTCCCGTCAGATGCTCGGTGTCGACACGATCGAACATCTGGAACAGCTTGCCGCAGAGGGAGATCTTTCCAAGATCGACCTTCGCATCGGTGATATTTCGGGCGATCAGACCTTCCAGCTTGGTGCCGAGCTCACAGCGTCGAATTTCGGAAAGCTCTCGGACATTGCCAACAAAAACGATATCGCACTCGGCATTGCCAATATGGTCGCCGAAACGATCGCAATGCTCGCCGTCTTCGCGGCAAGAAATTTTGGGCTGAAAAACGTCGTTCTGACGGGCAACCTGACGGCTCTGCCCTCCATCACAAGAATCTTTGGCGGACTTGAAGCCATCTTCGGCGTCAAATTCATCATTCCCGAACGCGCACAGTTTGCGACCGTCATCGGTGCGGCACTCTGTGAAGAAGCCGTATAAAATCCAATTTCAATAGGAGAAAAAGAAATGAAACGACTTACAAAATTTTTCTGTCTTGCCCTCTGCCTGACGGCATTCGTTTGTCTGTTCGTTGCCTGCAACGAAGAAGAACACACGCACGAATTTGAGGAATGGGTCACGGTCAACGAACCCACCTGTTCCGAAGAAGGACAAAAACATCGCCGTTGTATGGGTTGTCAGGAAACCGAAACCGAAAAGATCCCCGCATTGGGACACGCCGAAGTTTCCCACGAAGCCAAAGCTCCCACCTGCGCTGAAATCGGTTGGGACGCTTACGTCACCTGCTCCCGCTGTGAGTATACCACTTATGCCGAAAAGGCAATGGTAAGCCACACCGAAGTTTCCCACGAAGCACAAGCTCCCACCTGTACCGAAATCGGTTGGGACGCTTACGTCACCTGTGAAAACTGCAATTACACGACCTACGCCGAAAAGCCTGCCTTGAATCACGATGAAATCACGCACGAAGCAAAAGCACCGAGCTGCACCGAGATCGGTTGGGACGCTTACGTCACCTGCTCTCGCTGTGACTATTCGACCTACGCGGAAAAGGCGATCGTCGATCACACCTTCGTCGACCGCATTTGCTCGGAATGTTCCGCGATCGATTACAGTAAAGGATTAGAATTCACCATCTATGACAATTATGCCTGGTTGATGGGAATGGGAGATTGCACCGACACCGTCCTCTACGTTCCCCCCACGACCCCCGACGGCTTTTCCGTCACCCACGTGAACGAACAAGCGTTTTATGAAAACGCCAATATAACGCACGTCATTCTTCCCGACAGCGTGACCGACATCGACGCCTGGGCGTTTTACGGTTGCACGAATCTTGCTAATATCACGCTCGGCGACAACATCACATATATCGGCGTGAACGCGTTCTATAACACGGCGTATTATAACGACGAAAACAACTGGGAAAACGACGTCTTGTACAACGGAATATATTTGCTCAATGCAAAAACTACGCTTTGGGGCGATTATACGATCAAGGACGGCACAAAAACCGTCGCACATAATGCCTTTGAGCGTTGCGGTGGATTGATTTCAATCACGGTTCCCGACAGTGTCGAAACGATGGTATCGGTATTTTCACAGTGCAACGGTCTGAATACCGCAATTCTCGGAAACGGTTTAACCTACGTATCGTGGCTGTTTGAATATTGCACCAATCTGAGAAGCGTCACGCTTGGTAATAACGTTACGGAAATTGGCTATTATGCCTTTAAGAGCTGTGTTTCCTTACAAAGCCTCGTACTTCCCGCGACCGTCACGGAAATTCATGAAACGGCATTTGACGGTTGCGTCAATCTGACGGATATTTACTTTATGGGTACCGAGGAACAATGGAACGCCATTGAGAAAACCGAATACGCCATTCCCACAACGGCAACGGTACATTTCAACTACGTTCCCAGCGCATCTTAAATCAAATCCAAAGCGGCAGTTCAAAAATGAACTGCCGCTTTTCTTTTTTATTTACGGAAGAGGAAATTCCCACGTCCATACGTCGTCCGTCGCGGCGTATTGCTTGGCGCCGCCGACAGACAGCGTTCCGTAGCGTTCTTCGGTACAGTAAATCACGCGCTCGGCGCTTCCCTGCCCGACAAGTTTTTGATCGAATCCGTCGCTTTTCTTCGCCCGATATCCGCCGACGAGCAACGTTTGGCTCTCGCCAAGACGCTCTTCCAATTCTTCGGTTTCGATATTTTTCAGGTACGCAGGACTCACATAGCTCAAGCTCGTTTTTGTACCGCGTACGGTCAGCGCCACCGCAAACGCCTCCCCGGCAAGGGATGAAAGCTCCACCGAAACCGATTCGGTCAAGAAAAGTGCTCCGTCCCCGTAAAACACGACCTCACTCCCCGCATCCGTGGCAACCTGCCAAAGCTCGGCGGCAATCTCTTGCGCCTCACGGTCGTGTGGCAAAGGAAGATACAGCGTCCGAACGACCTCTTGAGAAAGAAACTCTCCCAAAGAATCCGCGTGTCTTTGCGTACAATTTGTCAGAACAATGCTCGAAATCTCGGTTGCCGTAGAGGAGGAACGCTTGACCTGCAACTCGCGGTAAAGCCACGGAGCTCCGCCCGACAAATCACAGATTGCCGCCTCGTCCCCGTCCGAAATCCACAATGCCTCGTGACGTCCGAGCGTGGAAAGATAGCAGACACTCGGCGTCCGTTCCGAAAAACGAACGACGGTAAGACAAACGCTGAATGCAAGAATGACGGCAATCGGCGGAATCAGCGCAAGCCACCGCCGCCGAAAACGAAGGACAAGCACGGCAATCATTCCCACCGCAAACATCGGAATGAGCAGATTGCAAAATCCGTAATTGAGCGACAGTGTCGGAGACGGAAAATGTGAGAAAAGTGCCGTCAAAGAAAGAATAGCGTCACTCAAGGACGACACCAAAAAGCCAACCGCTTGCCCGACCCAAGGAATCGGGGAAAGAAGAAGCCAGATCGGAATTCCCACAAGGAAAGGATAGGAAAGTGCCGAAAGAATCGGATTGGCAAGGAGCGATACGCTCGAAATCTCTCCGAAAAACATCCACAAAACAGGCAGTAAAAATAGAGTTGCGATCACCGTCATCAAAACAAGCATCAGCATCTGGCGCAACCAAAGAAGACATTTCCGCCAAAAAAATTTTTGCGTAGAAGGACGCGGAATTTTTTCGGAGATCATCGGATACAGCGTCAGAAGTCCGAGCGTGGCAAGAAAGGACATCCAAAGTCCGACGTCTGTAATCGCTAAAGGCGAGATCAGTACGATCAGAGCAAACGAGCAAAAAAGTGAGGTGATCGAATCGGCTTCTTCCTGAAAAAGAAAATTGACGTAGAGGGCATACAGCATCAGCGCCGATCGACAAGCCGACATCGAAAATCCGACAAGGAAAAGAAAGAAAATACTTCCGAGGGTAACGATGACTAACCTTCCCTTCTTCGGGCAAAGCAGTTTGCGCAGAAGAAGATCAAGTGCGCCGAGAAGTACCGAGAAATGCAAACCGCTGACCGCCATCAGATGCGAAACGCCCGCGCGCCCGAAATCTCGGCTCACCGAAGCGGGAAGTGCCGAACGGTCGCCGACGAAAAATGCTGCCGCCAGCGCTCCGCTTTCCTCACCGAGATAAGAAATCATATACTCTCGGAGTGTCGATTGACACCGTTCCGACAGAACCAAAATCCCCGAGGGAGAAAGCAGTAAGCGAGCCCACGAAGAATCTTGCTCCGAAGCGGCTTGGCAATAAATTTCCGTCTTTTCGTCAAGAACCACCCACAGAAGATCTCCGTCGCGATCCTTCTCTTCCATTGGGAGAAGCTCCCCTGCGGCGGCAATA
>JAZOSZ010000135.1:0-2396 GCA_045657365.1 Eubacteriales bacterium | reverse complement strand
TGATCCTCAAGGGAATGAAGGTGACGGCGACCACGCATGCGCCGACGCTGATCATGGGCGATACCGACATTCTTTGCGCCGCTCCGATCGGAATGATCCGTTCGGGCTACGCCGATATCATCGGTAAGTACAGCGCACTTTGCGACTGGAAGCTCAGCGCACTGATCAACAATGAATATTTCTGTCAGGAGATCTATGATCTCGTTATGGATCGCACCAATCTCATTCGTTCTCTTGCTACCGATATCCGCGACCGCAAGCCCGAGGCAATCGAGGAGCTGATGCTTGACCTCGTACTGATCGGCGCTTGTCTGACGCTCGTCAATTCGACGCGCCCCGGCTCGGGCAGTGAGCACCATCTGTCGCACTACTTTGAGATCACTGGTCTGATTTACGGCGAGCCTTTCTTCTTCCACGGAACTGACGTCGGTTATGCAACCATTGTAACCGCAAAGCTCCGCGAGGAAGTCCGCGCTCTTGAGCAGCCGACCTTCTCCGAGCTCTCCCGGGAAACGAGAGAAAAGTGCTATCAGAAGATTTACAGCCATCTGTGGACCGAGATCCGCGATCTGCAGAACGAGGCAGGAAGATACGCAAACCCCGTCAACGAGATCTACAAGGCAAAGTGGGCAGAGGTTCGCGCAATTCTGAACGAGTGTCCGACCGCCGACGAGATCGCAACGATGCTCACCGACTGTGATTTCGATCTGTCGCTCTTTGAAAAGCAGTACGGCAGAAAGAAGATCCAAAACGGCGTATGGTTTGCCAAGGATCTCAAGGACCGTTATTCGGTGCTTTGGCTCTATGACGCCATCTTCTGCGGCGAGAAGGAAGCGGCAGAAATTCTGGCGTAACGATAAAAGCAAGGCGATGGAGGATCTCCGTCGCCTTATTTTTTTGCTTTTTTGAAAAAAACTTGAAAAAAAGATATTTTTTTAACAAATAGGTCTTGATATATTTCAAAGTTTGTGGTATATTATTAAATGGTAAAAAATGAAATTTTTTGAAAGGTGGATCTTATAATGACCTACAACAAGAAGAACATTGAAAACATTGACGTGGCAGGCAAGCGCGTTCTCGTTCGCTGTGACTTCAACGTTCCGCTCAAGGACGGTGTGATCACTTCCGACAAGAGAATCGTCGGCGCACTGCCTACCATCAAGTACCTTCTCGACAAGGGTGCAAAGGTAATTCTTTGCTCTCATATGGGCAAGCCCCATTCGATCTTTACCGAGGGCTTCGGTCTGACCAAGAAGGAAAAGAAAAAGGTTGAGGCTCTTCCCGCCGAGGAGCAGGCAGCAGCTACCGCTGACCTTCTCAAGAAGGCTCTCGACGACAAGAAGAAATTTACGCTTCGCCCCGTTGCTGACCGTCTGAACGAGCTGCTCGGCGGCAAGGTGACCTTTGCCGAGGATATCATCGGTGAGGACGCCAAGGCGAAGGTTGCCGCCCTCAAAGAGGGTGAGGCTGTTCTCATTGAGAACGTCCGTTTCGACGCTCGCGAGACCAAGAACGGCGCTGATTTCGCAAAGGAGCTTGCTTCGTTTGCTGAAGTTTACGTCAACGACGCGTTTGGTTCGGCTCACCGCGCACACGCTTCGACCGCAGGTGTTGCTGACTACCTGCCCGCAGTTTGCGGCTATCTGATTCAGAAGGAAATTTCCGTGATGGGCAAGGCTCTTGCCGATCCCGCCCGTCCCTTCGTTGCGATCCTTGGCGGTGCTAAGGTTTCGGACAAGATCGGTGTCATCAACAACCTTCTTGAGAAGGTTGACACGCTCATCATCGGCGGCGGTATGGCTTACACCTTCTTTAAGGCAGCAGGTCACGACGTCGGAACCTCGCTTTGCGAAGAGGATAAGATCGACCTCGCAAACGAAATGGTTGCTAAGGCAGAAGCAAAGGGCGTGAAGCTCCTGCTTCCCGTAGACAACCGCGTTGGTAAGGAATACGACGAGAACACCGAGCACATGCTCGTCAACTCCGACGACATTCCCGCAGGCTGGATGGGACTTGACATCGGTCCCGCATCCGAGAAGCTCTTCGCTGATGCGATCAAGGGCGCAGGTACGGTCGTTTGGAACGGACCGATGGGTGTTTCCGAGTGGAAGAATTTCGCTTCGGGTACCGAGTCGGTAGCAAAGGCAGTCGCAGAGAGCGGCGCGATCTCGATCATCGGTGGCGGTGACTCGGCAGCAGCTGTTGAGAAGCTTGGCTACGCAGATAAGATGACGCACATCTCCACGGGCGGCGGAGCATCTCTCGAATTCCTCGAGGGCAAGGAGCTTCCCGGTATTGCTTGCCTGCTCGACGCATAACTTACGTTTCTTTCGCGAAAAGAAAAGTAAGCAAAAGAAAGCAACACAACAAAACAGAGGGAAAATCACAAAATGGGA
>JAZOSZ010000134.1:0-5267 GCA_045657365.1 Eubacteriales bacterium | reverse complement strand
CAATATCGGATTTACGTCGGACTCTCCGTTGCCGAGGGAAATTCTCGTGAAGACCTATGGAAATTCCTTGGCGCTTAAACAACTATTTCAGAAAATGCAGAAATACTGGTATTGCAAGCACGATGGATATTATTATCAATGTATGTCTGTCTTGTATGAGATTTTTGCTGAAATTGCAAAGGCGGAAGCAAAGTATTTGCCGAGCGAGACCTACCGTCGGATTTTGCCTGCAATTGAATATATTGATGAACATTTTACCGATCAGGAGATCGATTGCGACGAGCTTGCAGATCTGTGCGGCATCAGTCATACCTATATGACACAGCTGTTTCACGGACGCTTTGGAATGTCGGCAAATCAATATATTTTGAGCAAAAAACTACGGTATGCGTGCGATTTGTTGAGCGAAAACTGTTATAGCATCACCGAAATTGCGGAACGGGCGGGGTTTTCCAATAAATATTATTTCAGCAGAATTTTCAAAAAGTATATTGGTTGCTGCCCCTCGGAATATGCGAGGGTGAAGTAGATTAAAAAGCAGGGCGTACGTCTGTACGCCCTGCTTTTATGAAATCACGTTAAATCATACTTTTCAAAGAGCTTTTGGATTCTTGGATCACTCTGATATTCAGGGAGATTTTTTAAAAACTCTACGGTATCCTTGACATAGCCGTTTAACTGATTTTTTGTATGTGCTTGGTATTCTGCAGAGTCGTTGTTCTCAAAAAGCAACGAATACGTTTCGCTTTGGTGATTGAGAAAGGCTAAAAATTCAGTTCTGCCCGCGAATAACATCTCGGCTTTTTCGAGAGCAAGGTCAAATTGCTTTAATTGAACGTGTCGATTTACCATTCCTCGGAGCAAAACGTGCTTTTGGAAGATTTGACGGCAAGGAAGATAGGTTCCGCCGGAAAGAAAGGCGTTGAGCAGTCGCAACATATATTCTTCATATTCGATGCGTTGCGCAAGTCCATTGTTTGTGTCGCTTTCCTGATAAATTTCTCCTGCCATACGGATACATCTGGAAATATATCTTGCCTTGAGCGCAAAGCTTGCTCTGCATTTTTTCATTGCATCATCATATTCTTTGTTTGCTTGGGAAATTTCCGCTTCCCAATACAAACGATCTCCAAAAGTGACGGGGATTTTTGCAAGAATTTCTTTCGCTTTTTCATTCTCGCCAAGCGCGGAATATCCTCGAGCGAGAACGAAACGGTTCATAAATACGGTGTCTGCACTGGTTTCGTATTTGAAAATGCAAGTTGCGTATTTTTCGCACTCGGCAAGAAGCTCGCTTTTTCCTTTTTCTTGCGTATTGCCTTTGACGATCATATCAACCAAGCATTTCAGACACATTGAGGCGGCTTCGGAGTTTTGGGGATGGGCGGAAAAATAATTGCAAAGAGTTTCGTATTCTTGGGGAGTATAGCTTTGATCCCGAAATACATCCTGATTGGCATAGTCTTTTCGAAGGGTTTCGTACTCGTTATGGTTCACGTGGCGGTCGTAAGAGAAAAGCGCGTCAGTGGAAATTTCCAAGGCGGAAGCTAAGGGAACCACGAGGGACACGTCGGGGGCTCCGGTGTCCGTTTCCCATTTGGAAATTGCTTGTACGGATACGCCGATTCGCTCGGCGAGCTCTCGTTGTGTATACCCTTTTTCTTTTCGATATTTTTTGATATTTTGTCCGATTGACATTGTTACACCTCCCATGTTTTTTGTTACGGGATCATTGTATCATACTTTGCCTCAAGAGTAAACAAACCATTCGTTTGCCAAAACTCAACGGAGCGTGGAATTTTGAAAAAGAGGTTGGCTCTTTATTTGCGCCCATCCCCCAGCGCGTGGAGAAGTGCGGCTGCGTCGCGATAGCCGACGTCGGCAGCGATGCGTTGCCACGAGTGTCCTTCGCCGCGCAGAATTTTTGCTTGACGGAGTCGCAAATCCTTGAGATAGGCATAGGGGGTGATTCCCATGACCTTGGTAAACCGACGAATCAGCGCGTCCTCATCGCGGTGGCAAAGCCGAGCGATCTCGCTGACGGTGATCGGCTCTGCAAGCCTTGTGTGGAGCAGAGATAGCACTTCAAGCACAACTTCGTCCCGAATGGGCGAGATTCCGTTGTGATTGGCGACCGACTCGGTCAGAAACAGGATGGAGGCGCAAAGCAGCTGCCGTGCGGGATCGGGCTCGGTCATTTCGCGAATCAAAAGCTCCTTTTGCGTGCAGGCGAGCGAGATCGCTTCGAATGCTCCAAGCGCGCTCTTGGCAGTTTTTCCATCAAGCTTCATTGTTAAAATCTCGTCCGAAAGGATTGGTGGGATCAGCTCAAAATCGGCATAGGTATGCAAAATCGGTTCTTCCTCGTGACTCCACGGGGTAAAATCGGCGGTGTAGGGAATATAATAGAGGGTGTTTGGCATAAATTCGACGTGTTTTTTCTGATGCACGTAGCCACCGACGCCGCTATGAATATAGTACAGTCGATTATTTCCGACGTTGGTTTTCAGCTCCCATTTGAGAGGCGCGTATTTTTTTCCGCAAGCGTTGATTCTTCCGATTTTCCACATAGAAATCTCCAAAAAGTCGATTTTGAACAATAAATAATCGTTTTTTATCATAGACGTAAAATATTCTTATATGATATACTTTATATAAGGATTATATCATAAGTCCGTAATTTTGTCAATAGGAGAATATCGAAAATGAACAATAGTTCAGAAATTGTGAAAATTTCGCAAAAAAGCGCAAACGACAAGTTTGAGGGAACCGAGGTAACCCGTGAAAAGTCTTCGGAGGACAAGGCGGGGCGGAAACGTTGGTTCAAGGAAGCGGGTTTTGGAATGATGATTCACTGGGGACTCTATTCGCTTCTTGCGGGAGAGTATCGCGGGCAGAGAAGCACGCGGACTGCCGAGTGGATTCAGTCGAATTTTCGTATTCCGAACGCCGAATACGAGCGCTTGGCAGGAGCGTTCAATCCGATTTTCTTTGATGCGGACGAGTGGGTGACGCTGGCTCGCGAGGCGGGAATGAAGTATATCGTTATGACGGCGAAGCATCACGAGGGCTTTGCGATGTTCAAGTCGGAATGTGACTCTTACAATATTGTCGACGCGACGCCTTTCGGACGCGACGTGATCGCCGAGCTTGCCGAGGCGTGCCGTAAGCAGAATATGCCGTTCGGACTTTACTATTCGCAGGAGCTTGACTGGCACGAGCCGCACGGCGGCGGATATTTCCCGAAGCGTTTGGCGGTGGGCGGTCTTCACTGGACGAACAACTGGGATTTTCCGGATGATGCGGCGAAGAATTTTGATATTTGCTTTCGCAAGAAGACGTTGCCGCAGGTGCGTGAGCTTCTGACGAAGTACGGGGAGCTTTGCCTTATTTGGTTTGACACGCCCAAGCAGATCACGCCCGAGCAGTCGGACGAGCTGTACGAGCTTGTCAAGGAGCTGCAACCGAATGCGCTGATCAACAGCCGTATCGGAAACGGCCGCGGAGACTACCGTTCCACGGGGGACAACGGTACGGACGAAGTGCCGCAGAGCGACGAGCTAATGGAATGTCCCGCGACGATGAACGACAGCTGGGGCTTCCGCTATTACGATAACGATTGGCGCAGTGTTGATGAAATTCTTGCGCTCAAGGAACGTCTGGGGGCTCGCGGCATCAATCTTCTTTTGAACGTCGGACCCGATCATCTCGGCCGTATTCCCTCGGCTTCGGCAGACATTTTGCGGGAGGTCGGAAAAAGGTCTTGACAGTTTTTCTTTCTTATGATACAATATATATATAAGTATTGAAAAGATAGGAGAAACGATATGAAGCGTATTCTTTTGATTTTGACTTTGATTCTGGTGTTCAGTGTTTCGTTTGTTGCGTGTGATACAGATGTAGATGTAGATGTGGATGTTTCTACGGAAGATGAAAACAACGAAAACAACGAAAATAACGAAAACGAAGAAAATAACGAGAACTCCGACGGTGAGAATGGCGGTTCGGAAAACGAGAATGGCGGCAATGCCGACGACAATACCGACGGAGGTGATAATAACACCGACAATGGCGGCTCGAATGAGAATGAGAACCAGGGTGGAAACTCGGGCGGTGCCGGCACGGATTTTGAGGACGGCGAAGAAATTGGCGGTGGTAACACCGAAAACAACGGCGGCAGCACCGGAAATAACGGTGGTAACACCGAAAACAACGGCGGCAACACCGGAAACGAGGGTGGTAGCACCGAAGGCGGCAACACCGGAAATGAAGGCGGTAACACCGGAAACGAAGGCGGTAGCACCGGAAACGAAGGCGGTAGCACCGAAGGTGGCAACACCGGAAACGAAGGTGGCAACACCGGAAACGAGGGTGGCAACACCGGAAACGAGGGTGGCAACACCGGAAATGAAGGCGGTAACACCGGAAACGAAGGCGGTAGCACGGAAGGTGGCAACACCGGAAACGAGGGTGGTAACACCGGAAATGAAGGCGACGGTTCCGAGGGTGATGACGAATTTGTAGATGACTCCGGCGAGGATTTCCAGGGTGGAGATATTATCATCATTAACTAAAGCACGTAAAAAGCGGTTGCGATTGCAACCGCTTTTTCTTAGTTTGCACTGAATTTTTGCTTGAGATTGTTGACTTTCGTCGCGTCTGCCTGCTCCGAAGGGTACCAACCCTTGCTTGCCATTTTGGAATATACGGTATCCTGCACGCCCAGAGATTCGCTCAGTGCCGACTGGAAAGCACCGTGCACGTTCTGCGTCGAGGCTTCCATCGTTCCGTGCAGATAGAGATCACATACCCCCTTTTCCAAGAGCAACAGATTTTCCATTAAATTCTTATCGTCCATATTTGCCTCTCCTTATAACAGCCCATATAAATTCTGAAAGATTTTTTCGTGCGTCTTTGCCATTTGCTCGACGCAGCTTCTCAGCTCTGTGTCTTGAAGCTGATTTGCGGTTTCCTGACATTTGGTTTGGAAGAATTTCTCGTGTCCCAAGGCATCTTCCACGTACAGTAATTCTTTTGGCGTCATTTTTTGAAGAATCCCCCTTTTTTTGTTTTGCTCTTAGTATGTGCGGAGAAAATGGCGGTTATTCAAATGAAAGGGAGGAGAATGAAAAGAGCGTCGAGGTAACACGATGTTCGATACGGAAGGTTTTTATTATCAATCTTAAAAAACTGTAGGGACCGGCGTCCTCGACGGTCCGTTACAAAAAAGTTGGCGCTCGGTCAGGACGGACCGTCGAGAACTCCGG
>JAZOSZ010000133.1:0-3959 GCA_045657365.1 Eubacteriales bacterium | reverse complement strand
CCTTCTGCCATGTACGGAAAACTGACCGCCATGAAAGACGGAGAAACCGACTATTCCAAATTTAACGCAACGCTCGACGTGAGCCTGGACACCCAAAAGCTCGCCGAGATCTACCCGAAGCACGAGAGCGAGATGGGCGTGTCGTTTATCGAAGAATCGGAATATTTGCGCGCCATCATCAACCTTTCGTTCGATTATGCGGTAAAGCAATTCGAGCAGAGCGGCAATCGCTTCATTCGTTTCGGTCACAGCGTCAAGGATGAGGACTTCCGCGACCACATCTGCATTCGTGAGGTTGACGGCGTGTCGACGCTGATCGCCGTGGAGATTCCTCACTACAGTGTATCGGAATACGCGCCCGTGGAAAATCCCGTTGACGCTTCCGTGCTCGGCAAATACTTTATTTATGATGACAAAGCCAAAGCATACCGCAGAAGCAAGACCGCTATCTCGACGGCGGTGAAGGCTGAGCAGGTGCGTGATATTCTGTACCGCGACGGCTTTGACATGGATGGCATTCACTACGTTCGCTATAAGAGAAGCGCGGGCGCAAGCCGCGGCGGACGCTGTTTGTTCATCGCAGAACCGCTTCATGCGGATATGATGAAATGGAGCGCCTGCGGTCTTTCGCTTGAAAACGTTTCGGATTTGGCGTCGTGGGAAGCGTATACCTCGTTGACCATGAGCAGTATGAAGAAGACCATCAGCCTCCCGAAGAAAGCCATCCTCATCATTCCCGACAGAAGCAGTATCTTCAAGACACGCGCGGTTTGCGTTGAAAAGGATGCAAAGACAGAGCTTTCTGCTGTTGAAAAGGAAACCGAGATCGAAAACGTCATCTGGGACGGCCAGGGGCTTTTGGATGTCAGCGTATTTGAGGACAACGAGCTTGATGATTATGGCATGGTTCTCCTTCGCAATCGATTCTTTAAGTCCTGCGCCTTCTGCACTCGGCTTCAAGATTGGTTCAAGGATAATGACGTTACCCAGATCCGTCAGCTCGGTGGTTACACCACGGCTCGCAACGTGTCGGACATCAAGCTGGTCATTACCGAGAGCAGTTTGAAGTATCTGAAATTCGTTCCCGAGGGTAAATCTCTTGAGGACGGCTTCCGTATGTGGCTGAACAACCTCTATGAGGGCAAGGACACATCTGCATTCGGCGTGGTCAAGACGGATCAGCTGCCCTCCAATATGGGCGGTGCCATGACCTATACCAACTACCAGCTCTTGAATACCGTTCCGATTGCGCCCGAAAATTTGATGAAGTTCCTCACACCCTCGTTTGAGATGTACCGCAACGTTCAGAACGATTCCACCTTCCTGCGGTATCAGATCAACGTTCTCTCGGATACGACTGCCTCAGCTCTGAGAAAGGTCAGCGCGGCCAACTACCGCCACAAGACGGTTATCGATATGATGCGAAGGACGCCGCTGTTTGAGTATACCGACCTCTATGCGGATACTCGCTATGACGTTTGCAAGCATTTCAAACGCCGTATGAAGAAGGGCAAGGTGCTGGTCACGGGTAACTATCAAACCCTGTTCGGCAACCCTTATGAATTCTTAAAGGCGACCATCGACAAGAACTACAAGGCTGACGAACCGCTCCTGCTCGGTGACGGTGAGATATACACCATGCGATTCAAGAACGGAGCAGAGCTGGTCGGCTCTCGCAATCCCCATATCACGATGGGAAATATGTTCCTGGCGCGGAATAAGTACTGTCCCGAGATCGATAAATACTTCGAGCTGACGGACAATATCGTTTGCATAAATGCCATCAACAGCAATCTCCAGCAACGCCTCAACGGTTGCGATTACGACTCCGACACCATGCTGATCACCAACGATAGTTGGATCATCGAGGGAGTCAAGCTTTGCTACGAGCGGTTCGGTGTGCCTGTATGCAAGATCGATCCCATGGGAAAGACGGCATACGAAAATACCCCCGAAGGGTTGGCTCAACTCGACCGTACCATTGCCAAGAATCATATCGGAGAGATTATCAATCTCTCCCAGTTCCTCAACTGCCTGTTCTGGGATCGTCTGATGTCGGACGAGCCGTTCGATTCCTTGATGCCGCTGTACCGAGAGATCTGCAAGCTGGCGGTTCTGTCCGGTATGGAGATCGACAAGGCGAAGCGTATGTATGACGTCAACGCGGACAAGGTTCTCCGTCTGCTGGAAAAGCCGAGGATCGAGTTCAAGAAAAAGAACGGCGGCAAGCTTCCGAACTTCTTCTACTTCATGGTCGGACAGGAAAGCAACGTATCTCCCGGTAACAAGGCTACTATGAAAACGCCCATGGCGTACCTCTACGACGCCGTTGAAAACTTGGATCGCAAGCAACGTGAGAACCGCAGAGTAAAGCTCTCAGAGCTGTTCGAGCTGAACACCGCCGATGCCGATAGTAACGACAGCCGACGCAAGAGAAAAATCATCGAAACCGTTCTCGCGGCATACGATGAGCTCAAGCACTTGAAAATCAAGGAGGACGAGGCTGACTCTGATGGAGATACCGTCATTGCAGTAAAGCGTGCGGAAATCTTTAAGAATTGCCTTGACACGGTCAAGAAAAACGTGACGAACGACCACGTGCTCCATCTCCTTTTGAAAGAGTTGGATCTCGGTAAGGAGTCCGAATACTCTGCATCCCGTGCCAAGAGTTTGCTATTCGCCTGTCTGCTCTTTGAAGAAAACGGCAGACTGATCTCTAAGATCAAAACGCCGGGAGAGTACAGCTGTGCCGAGCTCGATCTGATTTTCGATATGAGCAAGATCAGCGCGGACGATGATTGGATATCCGTTTACGGTTATCCTCATAGAATTATTTTCATTCCCAAAGCATCCTTGGATCAAGCCGAGGATTCCAACAACTAAACAATACACACCCAAAGGTGCTGAGATTTTTCTCGGCACCTTATTTTTTTATCATGGAGGATTTATTATTGAAATATTATCACGACAGCCGGGACAAGCCCGGCAATTATTTTCCGATGCCGAAAAGTATCTTTCGCCTGGGGCTTACCTCGGGCGAAATTCTTGTCTATGCCTATCTGATGTACTGCGAGGACAGGAAGACCTTTCAATGCCATCCGAGCTTCAGTACCATCGGGGAGGCCGTCGGTATGAGCAACAATACCGTGAAGAAATACGTGCAAGGTCTTGAATACAAGGGGCTGATCTCAACAGAGCATACCAAGGTCAAGACCCGCGACGGCAGAGTTCACAACGGCAGTCTGCTCTATACGCTGAAGCCGCTGGAGCCGATTGAAGAACGGTATTTTCAGAAGGTACTGGATGAACAGGCATCGAGAAACACCGTGCAAAATGCGCTGGCACGGTACGAACAAACCCGCGCAAATATGATGAAAGGAGGAGGTGCGAATGAAAACGAAAACGTATAAGACAATGGCCGACTTTCCCATGTTCATGACGGTCATGGACGTGGCGGGTCTGCTCGGCATTTCGAGAGCCAGCGCCTATGAGTTGGTTAAGGAAAAGGGCTTCCCGAAGCTGAATGTTGTCCACGGCAGAATCATCGTTCCGAGAGACAGATTCTTCGTGTGGCTGGACAGCCGTGAGAAATATGGCAACCCCGTATGAGTTATCGGTAATGACCACCAAAGTTGAAAATCAACTCCACTATAATCAAAGAAAGGTCGGATTTTCGGAAATTTCCGATTTACGACAAAAAAGCGGGATAAAGCGGCTTAGCCCGCCGCACCCAACATCGCCCGGCAACGCCGGTCGAGGGAGATTTCGGGGGCGTTTCGAGCCTTTTGACGAGAATTTCAAAAACACTCATGTCCCTTTGGGCTTAGTACCTCCGAAATTGGGCTTAACACGGTTTTTAACCGAATATTTAAAATTTAATTACCGAAAGGAAACAACAAATGACAGAAAAAATTAATGAAAAAATGCCGACAAGAGGCATCAGAATGCCCGACGAGCTA
>JAZOSZ010000132.1:0-1642 GCA_045657365.1 Eubacteriales bacterium | reverse complement strand
CACGTCATCATTCCCCCCGATGAATTGACCAAGATCCGTGCCGAAGAAGCAAGAAAAGCAGGCGCCATGGCAGGAATCGAGGTCATCTGGGGCGGCTTTGACGATCTGGAGATCTATGATAACAATAAGGAAGCTCGCGACAAGATGGTAGATATCATCAAGTACGCAAACCCCGACGTGATCATCACCCACGACCCCAACGACTATATGCCCGACCATACCGCCGTTTCGCGTCTGGTCTTTGACGCAAGCTTCACGGCAACGCTCCCCAACTACAAGAGCAAATACGCAGAGCCCGCAAAGCTTGTGCCGATCTACTATATGGACACCCTGGCAGGTGTCAACTTCAACCCTACCGAGTTCGTTGACATTTCCGATGAGATCGACCTCAAGATCGATATGCTCGAGTGCCACGAAAGCCAGCTCGTCTGGATGAGAGAACACGACGGCATCGACTTTGCCGATATGGTCAGAACCTGCTCGCGTTACCGCGGATATCAGTGCGGCGCGGCTTACGCGGAAGGCTTCCGTCAGTGTCAGGTTTACCTCAAGGGAACGACCAAGCGCCTGCTTCCCTGAGGAGGGACCGCTATGAGTAAAATTAAATGGAGCGTTATCGGTGCGGGCGGTATTGCCGACAGACGCACGATTCCCGCCATTCTCGCAGACGAAGGCAGTGAGCTTTGCGCCGTAATGGATCGCGTCGAAGCAGTCGCGAAATCCGTCGGCGAAAAGTACGGAGTTCCCTACTTTACGTCCGAAGAAGAAATGCTCAAACATACCGATTGCGACGCCGTCTACATCGGCACGCCCGTAATGTGCCACTACGAGCAGGCAATGCTCGCGCTCAAATACGGAAAGAACGTCTTCGTCGAAAAGCCGATCACAATCACGGCAAAAGAAGCCAAAGAGCTGGTCGACGCCTTCAAGGCAAAAAACAAGCAGATCACCATCGGCTATATGATGAAACACCACAACCTGCACGAAAAGGCAAGAGACCTTGTCAAGGACGGACAGATCGGTCAGGTCGTCGACGTCCGCGCACAGTTCTCCTGCTGGTACCCCGACATTGAGGGCGCTTGGCGTCAGAAAAAGGCGCTCGGTGGCGGCGGAGCGTTTATGGATCTCGGCGTTCACTGCGTCGAGCTCATCGAATTCGTCCTCGGCGAAGAAATCACCGAGATTCGCGGATTCTGCGCAACGCAAACCTTCTCTTACGAGGTCGAGGACAGCGCCGTGATGATCTTCCGCACGAAGAGTGGCACGCTCGGACATATCGACGTCAACTTCAACGTCCCCGATAAAGCGGCACAAAGTAAGCTCGAGCTCTACGGAACCAAAGGCTATATTCAGACGGTCGGAACCCTCGCACAAACCGAGAGCGGAACGCTGACGCACCTCTATGCACCGCAGGGGGATTACGTGGCACAGCAGAATAACCGCGACGCCGCAGAACCCGTCACCTACGAGGCAGAAGGCGCAAACCTCTACGAAAAGCAGATCAACCATTTCTGCGACATTCTGAATTCGGGCAAGCCCGACTACTTCTACACCGACCGTGCCGTCCACGTGCAGGCACTCGTCGACAAGCTTTACGAACAAAATTAAAAGACAACTATACAAAGGAGAATCGCTATGAATT
>JAZOSZ010000131.1:0-6853 GCA_045657365.1 Eubacteriales bacterium | reverse complement strand
AAAAACTCCGAGTACAGATCTGTTTTAGATAAGTACAGATAAATAACATTTCTTGCCCCGCCTCGTGCGGGGCTTCGATTTTGTGTCCACAAAAGCAGTGCTTGTCAGGAAAAGAAGACGGACTTTCGGGGCGCACAAACTAAAGGCTCCCTTGTGTAAAGGGAGCTGTCACCGAAGGTGACTGAGGGATTGTTTTTCGATAAAATTTTGTTTTTTACAATCCCTCCGACTCGCTTACGCGAGCCACCTCCCTTTACACAAGGGAGGCTTATCACCGCCCGACAGTACACCAAAAAGGTGTAACACACTACACCTTGCGGGGCAAGGCGTGTGAAAAAGGACAGAGAATTTTTCTTCTCTGTCCTTTTTGCCGTAGGGGCGAACTGCGTTCGCCCGCGGGCGTTCACAGAACGCCCCTACAAGTTTAAATTCTTATCGGTAGGTAAACCTGCTTTATGGAAGGTGCCCCTTGGCAGGTGCTCTTCTTTCTGTTTTCTTAGTCCGTTCTTTTCAACTGAAAATCCGCGTAGATTGCCCAGTGATCCGAGCTTTTTCTGAGGATCTTATTATCCACCACGCCCGTCTGTGCCACGGTAGCATACTGCGTCGTAGCAAAAATATAATCGATGCCACTCGGTGTCACTTCACAGTTTTCGGTTTGGTTGACGGTATTCACCAAGCTCGTATTCTTGGTCATTTTGGTCAACATTTCCGAGGTCTTCTGTTGATTGAAGTCTCCTGTGACGGCAATCGAAACTCCGGGATACTTTCTCTCGAGCTGTCTGAGCGTATAATTTACCCTGGAAAAGAAGGTCGGTTGGAAGTCCTTCAGTTCTACCCCCGCCAGATTGTTCGGTCCGTGCAGATTCAGCACGATAAATTTCCAATCGGGATTTTCAAGACTCTCAAAGAGTGCCCACTGCCAACGATGCATTCCGTTCCCATATTCCACCATGTGTTCGTCGGCAATATCCGTGGCAACGACGCGCCACCGATCGGTGCGGTAAAGGATCGGGGTATAATGCTCGTACGTTGGAACCTGAGCGGAGAAATCCACGTACGCATAATTTTTCTCGCCCAGATACGAAAGTACCGTCTTCTGCATATTGAGCGTTTCCACAGCATTGATCTTGATTCCGCCGAAGACCTCTTGCAATCCGATGAAATCGGCAGAATACGCACAAAGCATCTCCGACATATATTTCATTCGCTCTTCGTTGGAAAATCCGGGCTGACCGTCCTCGCGGCCGAAATATTCTCCGTTCACGTCATCTCGGAAATACCAGTGATAATTCAGTCCGTCTTTATAGATCACCTGGTCGTAGGCGCCCCCATCCATCGAGGGATCGTAAACTTCCCCCGTAGCATTGTGAATATTATCGAGGTTATATCCTTTCGCATCGGCAATGAGAATATTGCTCGACATCACGCGTACGGTCGGCATTACCGTTTTTTCGTGGGACTCTTTTTCCTTGAGATACTGACCGCCCACACCGTAAGTAATCGAAATCTTGTCCCCCGTTACCGTAACGCCGTTTGCGGTCGTATACTCGGGCGTAATCTCAAAGGTATATTCCTGATCGCCCGAAAGACGGTTGGCAAGAATGGTAATGAAGCTCTTTCCGCCAAAATCCTGCGGTCGGTACGTCGTTCTCAGCGTTCCGTCAGAACCGTAGACCGACAGCGTTTCCCTCCGAGCGGCGTCCTGCCAATGATTCGAGGACTCCCCTGTCGCCGAATTCCGCAGCGTTATGTACATTTTTCCTTGACTTACCGCTTCAGCATACGTCAGCAGAATCAAACGAACGGTGTAGCTTTCACTGTGATTCACGTTATCCTGCACACCAAGCACGGTGATCTGTCCGCCGACCTTGGTGATAAATCCGTTCTGGTCCTTTCGCACCATCGCATTTGCCGCCTCCTCGGAAACCGTCAGCACCGAGCGGTCGGTAACAGCGCCACTGTGACGCCAATGTCCCAACTCATAGCTTACCGCAGCGGACGAACAGTTTTTTCCGTTGAGAATCAACTGTACGACGCCCGTTTCGGCTTTCGCGATCACGGCACCGACCAGTTGAAAGGCACCGTGCGTCGTAACGGTATTGTTGACGTTCAGTCTTGCCAACTGATCGAACGCCCCCGTACCGAGAATCAGCGCTGCACCCGTGCCGTCGGTCGCGCTCAGCGAATGCGAAGCAAACGAAGCGGTGATCAGACAGTGTTCCACGTTCACCGTAGCGTGATGATAGGACATCGAGCCGAGGATTCCGCCCACCGACGTCAGTTGATCAAGTCCGTTCGTATTGGAAATCTCCCCGCCAATGACGCAGTGTTCGACGTTCAAAGTTCCGCCAAATGCGGTAAAATCTCCGTAGTCGCGCTTAAAGCCGCCAAAGGTACCGACGATACCGCCAACCCCCTGCACGGTGTTCTCCACGGCAGAGGAAACCGTTCCCGTAATTTCACACTCCGAGACGGTAATTTCACCCCCCGTGCAAAGATCAATTTCGCGATCCGCAGTAAATACCGAGCCGAGGATTCCGCCAGCCGAGGTTTTCTCTCCACTGACGCTTCCCGACATTTTCACGTTTTTTACCGTCAGAACGGGACCGCCCAAGGGCTCGTAAATTCCGACCACTCCGCCTGCACTGATACAAGCGTGCGTCAGATCGGTACGGTTGTTCGTTACCGTCGCACCGATTTTGATATTTTGCAGCGTTGCCGACTGTCCCTGACGGAGCGTCAGCACACCAAGCACCGCACCGACGTGCTGCGAAGCACCCGTGACGCTTCCCTCCACCGTAACGTCGGAGATCGTCAGCGAACCCTCTTCCGTACTGTCGTGATGAGCGACAAGCAACGCAGTGGCAAGCACCGTTTGGTCGGTGTTTTCTACCGTTCCGTTCACGGTCAGATTTTTGATGACCGCGCCCGAGAGCGTTGTTTCGGCAATCAGTGCCGTATCATTTGAAAAATTACTGATCGAATACCCCTGACCGTCAAAGGTACCACCGAATTCTCCGAACAAGGTCGGAAGTGCCTCGCCCCCTGCGTCAAGATTCTGCGTCAGCTTGACCGTCTTACCGACAAAATTCTCTTCGCTTTCGGCAATCTCGTTCCAATCGGTCAGATTTCCGATCAAAAACTCACTACCTTCATAGTTCAAAGCATTCGCCGTCAGAATCGACGCAGGAAACATCGCAACGAGCATCAGCGCCGACAATGTCAGAGAAAGCGCTTTTTTCCAAAGACGCATAAGAATTTTTTCTCCTTATTGTTTGTATTTGAAATCCGAGTAGGTCGCATAGTGGTCGGAACTCTTTCTGAGGAATTTATTGTCCACCACGCGCATCTGCTCTACGGTTACGTGATCGGGTGTTACAAAAATATGATCAATCGTGCTCGCAATCTCAAAATTCACGGTAAGATTCATCGAGTGAGTCAAGGACGTTTGATCCAATGCCGCCGTGATCATCGAAGACGTAAGTGGCTGGTTGAAATCTCCCGTCATTGCAATCGGAATGTTGGGATACCGTTCTTCGAGCATCTTGAGTTGGGCATTCACACTCGCAAAGAAGGTTGGCTGAAAGTCCTGCAGGTCTGCCCCCGCCAGATTGTTCGGACCGTGCAGATTCAGCACAATAAATTTCCAATCGGGATTTTCGAGACTTTCAAAGAGTGCCCATTGCCAACGGTGCATTGGGTTCGCATATTCCGTCCATTGACTGTCGGCGATATCCTTGGCAATCACGCGCCACTTATCTGTACGGTAAAGAATCGGATCATAATGTGCATCGACGGGCACCTGATTCGTATAATCCACGTACGCATACTTATTTCCGAGGTACGAAAGAATCATCTGCTGCATATTGATGGTCGGCGTCGTGTTGATCACCGTTCCGCCGTAAACCTCTTGCAATCCGATAAAATCGGGCTGATATGCGGCATACATCTCCGCCATATATTGCATTCTTTCTTCATTCCAGAATCCGCGGTTTCCGTTCTCGCGGCCGAAATGCTCGCCCGTCTGGTCATCGCGGAAGTACCAATAATAGTTGAGACCGTCCTTGTAAATGACCGTGGAATTTCTTCCGTCGTCCTTCGCGGGATCGTAAACCTCACCCGTTGCGTTATGAATATCGTCCAGATGATATCCTCTGGCGTCGGCAATCAGAATATTGCTCGACATCACGCGAATGGTCGGTTCCATAGGAAGCTTAACGTCGAGCGACGAAGCAATGCACTGTCCGTTGACATCGTAAGTCACCGAAGCCGCCTCGCCCAAAACCGTTCTTCCGTCCGCCATCGTATATTCGGGCGTAATTTCAAAGGTATAACCTGCCCCGGCAGGAATATTGTCAAGAATCAAAGTAACAAATTTTTCGGCACCGTATTCATCTGCCCGATACGATTGCGTCTTTACGCCGTTCGCATCGTACGCCGTGAGTCGGTCGTAAAGCTTTACTTCTCCCACCGTAAAGGAATTTAACTCTTCGCCCGATGCCGTATTGTGGGCAACGACCGTTACCGTCGGAGTCAAAGTGCCCTCTGCGTAGGGAAGAAGGATCAAACGAATCGCATACCGATCCTGCGAGGTGAGCGTTGCACCGTCGGGAACGTTATCCTGCACGCCAAGCGCCGTAAGATGTCCGCCAACCTTTTTCACAAAACCGAGCGCATCTTTTTGAATCATTGTCTCGGCAGCCGTTTCCGACACGGTCTTTACCGAGGAATCGGTGATCGCACCGCTGTATTTGTAGTTTCCCAGCGGATAGGGAGAAGAAATCGACTGACAGTTTTTTCCGTTGAGTACGAGATGCGGAAGATGTCCCACCTCGTGACCGATCACCGCACCGACCAGCGAAAATTCTTCGTGTGTCGTCACGGTGTTATTGATATTCAGATTTGATAATCTCTGGGACGCACCCGTACCGAGAATCAGAGCAGCACCGCTACCGTCCTTGACCGTCAGCGAGTTCGACGGAAAATCTGCCGAAATCAGGCAGTGATCAATATTGACCGTCGCGTGCTGATACGAGTACGAGCCGAGTACACCGCCGACCGACATCAGTTGATGTAAACCATTGGTGTTGCCAATTCTACCGACAATCGCACAATTTTGAATATTAAGTTCTCCGTCAAATGCGGTAAACTCTGCGAAATCGTGCTTAAAACCGCCAAAAGAACCGATAATACCGCCAACACCGATTACGGTGTGCGTAATGCCTGAGAAAATCTTTCCCGAAACCTCACAGTTTGAGATCGTGATCGTTCCGCCGGCATAAAGATCTTCCAAGTGGTCGCTGGAGAAGATCGAGCCGAGAATCCCCCCCGCCGCAGTTCTGCTGCCGCGGACAGTTCCCGACACGTTGGCGTTCCGAACCGTCAGCTCGGTTCGTCCGATCGGTTCAAAAATTCCCACGACGCCACCCGCGCTGATGCAAGCGTGCGTCAGATCGGTACGGTTATTTAATACCGTCGCACCGATGTTGATATTTTGCAGCGTCGCCGTCTGTCCGTCACGAAGCGTGAGAACGCCAAAGACACCGCCCACCTGCTGAGAAGCGCCCGTAACGCTTCCCTCCACCGTAACGTCGGACACCGTCAGAGAACCTTGATTCGTATCGCTGTGCTGCACCACAAGCAATCCCGTCGCAAGCGTTCCCTCATCGAGATTCGTTACCGTACCGTTCACCGTCAGATTTTTGATGACGGAACCCGATAAGGTCTTCTCGGCAATCAGCGCTCCCGTTGCTTTAAAATTACGAATCGTATGTCCCAGGCCGTCAAAGGTTCCGCCGAACTCTCCAAACAAGGTTGGAAGCTCCGCACCGCCCGCGTCGATATCGCGCAGCAATTTGACCTTCTTACCGACGA
Organism: Eubacteriales bacterium; assembly: GCA_045657365.1. GTDB lineage: Bacteria > Bacillota > Clostridia > Oscillospirales > CAG-272 > HGM12713. The sequence continues at coordinate 976 of JAZOSZ010000131.1, read as the reverse complement.
AATTTTCTTCGCTTTCGGCAATGGCATACCAATCGCTCAGATTGGAAATTGCAAAATTCGTTTTGCTGTAGTCCAGTGCATTCGCCGTCAGAATCGACGCAGGAAACATCGCAACGAGCATCAGCGCCGACAATATCAGAGAAAGTGCTTTTTTCCAATTCTTCATAATTTTCGTCCCTCTATTTTTTAATTATTTTTGAGGATCAAGATACTTCCAATAAGCTTTGATGTAATTGAGTCCCGACCACACCGTCATAAAGGAGGCAAAGGCAAGCGAGAGCCAGGTCAGAGGAAGGATATCGGTACGCCATACAATATTTTTTTCTGTAATCAGTTCGGCGATCTGACGCGTCAGAAGCTGAACTACGGGCTCAAGGAACACCGTGGAAATCGCGACGATCTGCGACACCGTTTTGATCTTTCCGAGCATATTGGCGGCAACGACAATATTGCTTCCCGTCGAAACCACAAGACGCATCGAGGTCACGGCAAGCTCGCGGAAAACGACTACGAGAAGGACAAAGATCATCACTGTGCGAAGGTTGGGAAACTTATGTAAAATGACGAACAGAGCGCCAATCACCATAAATTTATCGGCGATCGGGTCCATAAACTTTCCGAAATCGGTAATCAGATTGTCGCGGCGCGCAATCTTTCCATCGAGCATATCGGTCACTGCCGTGCCGATAAACAGAATGGCGCAAACAAGACACGAGATATAAAACGGAATCACTCGGTCGGGTAACATTCCCACCAGCAAAAGCACGGGGACAAGGCAAAGACGGAGCACCGTCAGTCGATTAGGCAAATTCATTTTCATCGTTCATCTTCTCCTTTTTGCATCAATAGTCAATCGTTCAGAATGGCGCGTCCCATCAGGTCGTAGTCGAGAACCTCTCGGATCTTGACCTGTACAAACGAGCCTGCGGCAATGCGCTTGGCGGCAAGTCGGATCGTAGCCATGTCGTTCTGTGAG
>JAZOSZ010000130.1:0-5663 GCA_045657365.1 Eubacteriales bacterium | reverse complement strand
GGCGGATTCCATATCCGCCCTTTCACCGCTTCCGATCTTTCAGAATATTTCTCTTGCATTTTGTCGAAAAATATGCTACAATATTTTTATATCAGATCAAAGGGGGACACCGATGAAGAAAATCTTTCACGAAAAAGAGATCGTTCGGCGCAAGAATTATTCCAAACGCGTGGCAACGGGCGCTCTTACACTCATTTCGGTCGCGTCGGTTGTCCTTGCCGTGCTCGGGGCAATCTGGATCAAACAGAAATTCGACGAAACGGGAACCAATCTTTTGCGCGAGTGGGCAGGGGAACACCCCGTACTCGGAGCGCTGATGATGATCGGCATCACGGCAGTGCAGGTCGTCATTGCGCTGATTCCGGGGGAACTCGTCGAGGTCGCAGCAGGATATATCTTCGGCGCGTGGCTCGGCGCATTTCTTTGCCTCGTGGGAATGGCGATCGGAAGTACCGTGGCAATTCTTCTGGCACGTCGATTCGGTCGAAGACTCGTCGCCTCCCTCTATTCCGAGGAGAAACTCGACGCGCTCCCGATCTTGAGTGACCCCAAAAAGAGAAACGCCACCACGGCGCTCCTCTTTCTCATTCCGGGGACACCGAAGGATCTCATCACTTATCTTGTCGGTCTGACCAAAATGAGCCTTCCGCAATACTTGGCAATTACGCTTCTTTGCCGATTTCCGTCGGTCATTATGTCGACGCTCAGCGGCGACGCTCTCGGTGACGACCGCCTCGTGCGCGCACTCTGGTTCTTCGTCATCACGGGCATCGTGAGTGCGGGCGGATATCTGGTCTACGCGCTGATTCAAAAACGGCAAGGGAAACAATAAGCTTGTATATTTTGCACAGAAGAGTAAAAATATTTTTGTGCAGTTTTACAAACCGTCTATAAAATATTCATAATTTGTTTAAAAATGTGTAGTAAAATGAAGATGTCAAAGGAAAAATTTCCAATGAAAATAAATTCAACCAAGAAAATGAGAAAATAAGAAAGGGAATGACAATGGCGAAAAACGCAAACGAAAAGAGATACGTATACCGTGTTGAAATCAATACGATGGCAGACGCGAAGGAGCTGGTTGCCATCTCTACGAAACTGGACGGACAGATCACGCTGCAGAGCGGCAACAAATTTGCCGTGAACGCAAAGAGTCTTCTCGGAGTTCTTCTGGCAAAGAAGCTCAACTGGGACGATTTGAGAATCGTTATGGAGAACGACCACTATCACGCGTTTGATAAGTTCATCAAGAGCTGAGAAACCAAAAAAACAGGCGCAACCGTGTAAACGGTTGCGCTTTTTTTGTGCCAAAAATTTTCAAAAAATGATACTAAGTGATACTGAGTGATACTGTATGAGACTGGGGGGCTGTGATATAATAGAGCCAAGAAAAAGAAAGGAGTCAAAAAAATGACACAAAAACCACAAAAAAGCTTTATTCTTTACGAAGACTATATGGAACTTTTCAACTACTTGACGATGGAGGAAAGAGGAGAACTGATCACAATGATCTTCGAGTACACAGGGTTCGGAAAAATTCGTGAGGACGTTTCTACGATTCTAAAAATGGCGTTTTCCACGATTCGCTTGACTCTCGACCGCGACAGAGCGAATTATATGGAACGCTGTCGCATCAATGCTGAGAACGGAAAAAAAGGCGGTCGACCGAAAAAAGATCAAAGTGTCGAAAAAACCGAACGTTTTTTTGAAAAAGCGAAAAAAGCCTATAATGATAATGAGGATGAGGATGATAATGACAATGACAATGAATATGAGAATGGAGGTGAGGATGAGAATGAGAACGAGAGTCAAAGACGAGATGACGGTGAGAATGATCTCGCTCCGCGAGGAATGGTACCGCTTTCTGAGAAAGCGCCTCCTCCCCTTACAGAAAAATCTTGGGAAATTTTAAGAGAAAAAGGGGTACCCGCATCGTACGTCGAACAGCGCTTGGCACGTGCAACGGTATTTGCCAAATCGCAGAAAAAGAGCGTTGGTGAGGTGCTTTGCGAATGGTGGAAGACCGATAAACTCGGAACACCGCCCAATAAAAAATTAGCGAAACCGCAGGCGGGACTGGAACAGCGAAGCTACGATATCGACGAGTTTGCCAACGCCGCGATCGAACGCTCTTGGGCGGAGATGTTAGGAAATGGGTGAGGGCAGAAAGGCGCAAGATTTTCCACCCATTCTGCCCCTACCGTCGAAAAGGAAGAACGTGCAAGAAGCGTTTGATTCTTCTCGGCTCACGGGCAATCCGCCAGAGCCATTCCAGACCGCACCGTTGAAACACTTTGGGTGCGCGTCGGACGTTCCCCGACCAGACGTCGAGTGCGCCGCCAAGTCCGATGGCGAGGCGAAGAGAGGGAAGCGCGTCAATGTTTTCGCAGATCCAACGCTCCTGCGCGGGGGCGCCGAAGCAGACGAAGAGGAGATGAGGGTTTGCTTGGCGGATTGCTTCGAGGACGGCGATGTTTTCGGAAGAGTCCTTCGCTTTGTCAAAATAGCCGTGATGCGTACCGCAGAGTGTCAGCTTCGGGTGCTTCTCCCGAAGCTCGCGCGCCGCTGTCTCGGCAACGCCGTGCTTGCCGCCCAGAAGAAAGACGCGAAGCCCGCGCCGTTCGGCAAACGAGAGAAGCCATTCGGCAGAGTCGATGCCCGTGAGCCTTACGGGCAGACGTTTCCCCACGAGCCTTGCCGCCAGAAGAACGCCCACGCCGTCGGGCAGAAGCAGGTCGGCACAGCCGAGCAGATCGGCAAACGACGCGTCGCCTCGGGCAAGCGACAGAAGCTCAAGATTCGGCGTAAATACCTTTGCCGTGCGTTTGCCCAAAGCGAGTCTTGCGAGTCTTGCGTACGCCTCTTTTCGCGTCAAGGGAAGAAAGGGAATCCCACAGAGTGTTACAGTGGTTGGTTTCATAGCAAATTCCATCATTCGTTTTTTCAATATTTTCCCCAAATTCTCTAAATTTATCCCGTCCCGCTCTTGACAAAATTCGCAAGATGCTTTATAATATTAAGTTAGAGTATTATGTTTTTTTCTGGAAAGGAATCGAAAAAATTATGGCAAACGATAAAAATGATAAAAAGCTCGTAGAGCAGATCACGTCGATGGACGTGGATTTTGCACAATGGTACACCGACGTCGTTAAGAAAGCTGAGCTCGTCGACTATTCGGGCGTCAAGGGCTGTATGATCATTCGCCCCTACGGTTATGCGATCTGGGAGAATATCCAGCACGACCTCGACGCGCGCTTCAAGCGCCTCGGTCACGAGAACGTCTATATGCCGATGTTCATTCCCGACAGCCTTTTGCAGAAGGAAAAGGACCACGTAGCAGGCTTTGCTCCCGAGTGTGCGATCGTTACGATCGGCGGTCAGAACAAGCTCGCTGAGCGCCTCGTCGTCCGTCCGACCTCGGAAACCCTCTTCTGCGATCACTATAAGAATATCATTCACTCCTACCGCGACCTGCCTAAGCTCTATAACCAGTGGTGTAACGTCGTCCGTTGGGAGAAGACCACGCGTCCTTTCCTGCGTACCTCGGAATTTCTCTGGCAAGAGGGACACACGATGCACGCCACCGAGCAAGAGGCAAGAGAAGAAACGCTTCGTATGCTGAAATGCTACGAGGACTTCTACCGCGAAACGCTTGCCATTCCCGCGGTCACGGGACGCAAGACCGAAAAGGAAAAGTTTGCGGGAGCGATGGAAACCTACACCATCGAGCCGATGATGCACAACGGCGTGGCATTGCAGGGCGGTACCTCGCACTACTTCGGTGACGGATTCTGCCGCGCATTCGATATTACCTTTACCGATAAGGACAATCAGGTACGCTATCCGCACCAGACCTCGTGGGGTGTTTCCACGCGTATGATCGGTGCGATCATTATGACGCACGGTGACGATAACGGTCTGATTCTGCCCCCGAAGGTCGCGCCCATTCAGGTGGCGATCATTCCCGTGGCACAGCATAAGGAAGGTGTTCTTGAGAAGGCAAACGAAATGAAGAATCTGCTTGCCGAGACCTTCCGCGTTAAACTCGACGACAGCGACAACTCGACGGGCTGGAAGTACAGCCAGTACGAGATGAAGGGTGTTCCGCTCCGTCTCGAGCTTGGTCCGCGCGATATCGAAAATAACTGCTGCGTGCTCGTCAGCCGCGTCAGCCGTGAGAAGAAGATCGTTTCGCTCGACAACATCGTTGAGGAAGTCCGTGCGGCACTTGCTTCGGTACACGACGAGCTGCTCGCGCGCGCCGAGAAGAACCTCGCAGAGAAGATGAGCGAGGCAAGAAGCCACGAGGAATTCCTCGACATCGCAGAGAATCGCCCCGGCTTTATCAAGGCAATGTGGTGCGGAGACTCCGCGTGTGAGGATCAGCTCAAGGACGAAACGGGCGGCGTGAAGTCGCGCTGTATCCCCTTCGTGGAAGAGCATCTCGGCGATACCTGCGTCTGCTGCGGCAAGCCTGCCAAGCACATGGTCGTCTTCGGAAGACAGTATTAAAAATAAGACAACGGCGATGTATTTCGCCGTTTTGTCGTTGGAACGAGGTCTATATTAGAGGCTCGCCCTTTGGGAGAGCTGTCGTGGAGCGACTGAGTGGGGGCATACCGTAAATGCCCTCTCCGTCACGGCAAGCCGTGCCACCTCTCCCGAAGTGAGAGGCTTTGGTGCGAACATATCAGTTAAATTTTTCAGAAAGGAGAAACGGTATGAAATTTGTTGAAAGCTTCAAAAAACTTGATCCGATTTTACTGATTTGCACGACGGTACTGTCACTTGTAAGTATTCTGACGATTCTCGGCGCGGTGGACAATTTCGGTCGGAGCAAGCTCGTGATGCAGCTTGCGATGACGGCGGCGGGACTCGTGGCGCTCTGGCTCTTTGCCAATCTTGATTACCGTTTTCTCGTCGACCGATTTTTCTGGTTCTTTCTGATCGGCTCGGCGGTTCTGCTCCTCATCACGCTCATTTTCGGAAGCACGGGAGAAAACCGCGAAACGGCAAATACCTCGTGGCTGACGATTCCTTTCGTGGGAATTGCCGTCCAGCCGTCCGAGTTTGTCAAGCTTGCCTTCCTCTGTACCTTCGCGAAGCACTTGGAGCGTGTGGGCAAGGAACTCAATCATCCCAAAAAGCTTCTGCCGCTCTTCCTTCACGCGGGTCTGATCATCGGACTCATTCTGCTGTCGGGCGACCTCGGCGTTGCGCTCGTTTTCTTGGGCGTGATGCTTCTGATGCTGTTTGCGGCAGGACTTTCGGTGTGGTATTTCGTCGGTCTGCTCGGAATCCTTGCCACGGCGGCGCCAATTCTCTGGCAGATGCTCGCGCCCTATCAGCGAGAACGCATTATTTACGGCTTTCGCCCCGAGCTTGACCCCGAGGGCGTCGGCAGACAAGCGCTGATGAGCCGCGGCTGTATCGCTGACGGCGGATTCTTTGGCAAGGGACTCTTCGGCGGCGGTCATTACGAAGACCTTGCCGCGTCGCATACCGACTTTATTTACGCAACGGTTTGTGAAAAATTCGGATTTCTCGGCGGAGCACTCGTGGTGCTTGCGATTGCCGCGATGGTGTTGCGACTTCTTTGGATTGCGTTCCGATGTACCGACGCGGCAGGAAAATTCATCTGCGTCGGCGTGGCGGCGGTGATG